>NZ_JAAGPB010000328.1:0-9714 GCF_017104585.1 Burkholderia sp. Ac-20392 | reverse complement strand
CTTTACGCTGTACCGGCCGGTACAGCGTGAAGCGCAGGCCCGGGTGCGCCGCGCGCAGCGCGAGCAGCGCGTCGGGCAGCGGGCCGGACAGCGCGGTCTGGATCGCGCCGATCCGCAGGCGGCCGACCAGCTTCTTTTCGTCGCTGAGCGCATCGGGAATCCGGTCGACCATCGCGAGCACCTGCTCGGCCTGTGCGAGCAGGATGTTGCCGGCCTCGGTGAGCACCGGCTGCCGGCGCGAGCGATCGAACAACTGCACGTTGTATTCGCTTTCGAGCGTCTTGATCTGCAGGCTCACCGCCGATTGCGTGAGGCCGATGGCTTCGCCGGCGCGCGCGAACGTCCGGTATCGGGCGATGGCGACCAGCGTTCTGAATGCGCGTAATGACATGTGCGGACGGAGGTGAGCAGCGGCGGCCCCGGCCGGCGCGATTGACGGCCGCGTTGCGGGTAACGGCTCGCAGGGCCGCCGCCAGGGTTCGCGACATCATGCCCGCGCGTCTGGAATCGGGCAACCGGCCTGCATGGCGCGCGGGGTGTCGCCGATGAGTCGCGGTGGTTCGAGCAATCTTTAAAATGATATAGTTCTATTTTTAGAATGTTTAAGCCGGGCAAGCGTGCTGTCAGAAGCGCAGTGTGGTGGCGCGGGCGCCGGCGTGTCGAGACCGAAGTGGAACGAGGAGCAGGGGCATGACGAAGGTGGCACATCCGGGTTTGTCGTCGCAGCGGCTGAAGGCGCTCGACACGCGGCTGAACGAGCGGTACGTGGCGTCCGGGCGCTTGCCGGGCGCGGTGACGATGATTCATCGCCGTGGCGAGCTGGCGCACGTGAACGTCGTTGGGTCGATGGACGTCGAGCGGGCGAAGCCGATGCGCGAGGACGCGATTTTCCGCATCTATTCGATGACCAAGCCGATCACGAGCGTCGCGTTCATGACGCTGGTCGAGCAGGGGCTGGTCGCGCTGGGCGATCCCGTGTCGAGCGTGATTCCGGCCTGGAAGGATCTGGGCGTTGCCGTGGCGGGCGCACGGAGTCTCGGCGGGTTCCAGACCCGGCCGGTCGAGCGCGAGATGCTGATGGTCGACCTGCTGCGCCATACGGCCGGGTTGTCGTATTTCTTCCAGGCCCGCACGAACGTCGATGCCGCATACCGCGAACTCGCGCTCGGCGAACCGGGCAACCCGGGCGGTCTCGACGGCATGATCGCGGATCTGGCCCGGCTGCCGCTGGACTACTCGCCGGGCGACGAATGGAATTATTCGGTCGCGACGCATGTGCTCGGCTATCTCGTCGAGAAGATTTCCGGGCAGCCGTTTGCCGATTATCTGAAGCAGGCGCTGTTCGACCCGATCGGCATGCCCGACACGGGTTTCTTCGTGCCGGACGAGCAGGCCGAGCGCCTGTGCGCGTGTTATCGCCCGGGCGCCGATGGCGGCCTCGTGTTGCAGGACGACCCGGCCGCCAGCGCGTTTCGCCGGCCGCCGGCGCTGGCGTCGGGCGGCAGCGGGCTCGTGTCGACGGCGGGCGACTACCTGCGCTTCTGCCGGATGCTGCTGAATCGCGGGGCGATCGACGGGCACCGGATCCTGAGCCCGAAGACCGTCGAGCTGATGACGATCAACCATCTGCCGGGTGGCCAGACGCTCGACCGGATGTCGCGTTCCACGTTCAGCGAGGCCGTGTATCCGGGGCTCGGTTTCGGGCTCGGCTTCGCGGTGACGCAGGATCTGGCCGCGACGATGCAGCCGGGCAGCGTCGGCGATTATTTCTGGGGCGGCGGCGCCAGCACGGCCTTCTGGATCGATCCGGCCGAGGACCTGATCGTCGTGTTCATGACGCAGTTGCTGCCGTCGACGACGTACCGGATCCGCCGCGACCTGCGGCATTGGGTCTACGGTGCGATGGGCGACGACGATGGCGGCGCGCCGGCGTGATGCAGTGCGCGGGTCAGGCCGCCGGCTTGCGCGTGGTCTTCCGGGGGCCCGTGCGCGGCGACGGGATCAGGTCGGCACTGCGATCGTCGCCGTCGAGATCGTGCGTGATATCGAGCACGAAGCGGTCGGCGCGGTAGAGATAGAGCCCCGCGTGGACGATGCAGCCGTCGTCGTCGGTCCACCAGCGGCGCATGCGAATCAGCATGTCGGCCATGCTGCAGTCGGCGCCGTCCGACGCGAGCAGGTCGGCGGTTTCCTGGTCCGCATAGGCAGCCGTGATTTCCTGGCGGGCCTTCGCGAGCGGAAGGCGGTTGTATTGACGGACGAGATAGCCGACCTTGTGCCGTGCATCGCTGCCTTTCGGAAACCGGTCGTAGGTTTCGCGCGCGACGTAGCTGTCCATCACGCCATAAGGCATGCCGTCGTGCAGATGAAGCGTGCGGATCCGCATGTAGGCGGCGCGCATGGGCTGGCCCGTCTGCAACGCGGCGGGCAATTCGGTCACGGCCTCACGCAGCAGCACGCGCAGCGTCTGGCCTGGCGCGAGCTGCAGCGGGTCGTTGATCGCGGCGCGCAGCGCCGGGTTATCCGCCGGCGAGACGACATCGGCCGTGACGAACGTGCCGCGGCCGCGTGCGCTGCTCACGAGCCCGTCGGCGCTCAGTTCGGCCAGCGCCTGGCGCACGGTGATCGTGCCCGCCTGATAGAACGCGCACAGCTCGGGAATCGGCGGCAACTGGTCGCCGCGCTTCCATTCGCCCTGATGGATGCGTCCGCGCAGCAGGCTGGCAATCCGCGCATAAAGGGCGACCCCTTTGCGCTCGGGGGGCGACGACGACGGGTTCAATCATGGGCTCCTGGAATGATGCGGGCGGCGGCGGGGTTCGGCGCAATGCCTAACATTCTACTATTGGAATGTATGCGCGCTTGCGCATCAGGCAGGGCCGGCAAGCGACGCTGCGCACCGGCGCAATGCGCCGCACGCGCCGCGTCATACCCACAGCCGGTACATCCAGAACGATTCATCCTCGATGAAGCGTTGCGTGAATTCGCTCGGCGAGAATCCCGTGATCCGCTTGACCTCGCGGCTCAGGTGCGCCTGGTCGGCGAACCCTTCGTCCAGCGCCAGCGTGGCCCAGTTGAACGCGGCGCCGGCTTCGAACCGGTCGCGCGCCGCGAAGAATGCACTTTCCGTCCTGACGAGCGTTTGCCATTCGCGCAGCGATCGGCCGCTGTAGGTCTTGATTCGCCGTTCGACCTGCCGCGGGCTGTGGGTGTGCCGCCATTCGCGGGCCTGCAGCGCGAGGCGTTCGACCCAACTGCGTCCTGCGTTGCGGAGCGACGACAGCGGCGTCGCGGGCCGCAGCGCCCGCCAGCGCGGCGCGAGATGACGTTCGATGGCCGCCAGCACGTCGGCATCGCGGTCCGCGCCGAGCAGGCCATCGAGCAGCGGGTGCCAGTCGTGGCCGAGGCACACGTGCGCGTCGAGCACACGGTCGTGGATCTCCGCCAGCGCGATGCCGAACAGCGCCCGCGCCGCATCGGCGGTGAAGCAGATCATGCCGATCCGGCCGCCCGTGGGCGCCCAGGCCACGGTGGGGGCCGAATGGCTGCCCGACAGCGTCGCCGCGGCGCCGAAGGGGCGCCATCGAGGCCCGTCGGCAGTGGGTTCGACGAAGCCCACGTCGAGATCCCGATACCACGACACGCACACGAGCGGCGTGGCCGGAAAATGCGAGAGCCGCTGCGCGTCGCTCAACGCGAACCCGCGCGTGTCGTGCAACACGATCGCGACCACCGCACCCTGCAGGGCAGCCGGCGCGGGGTACAGGCGCCCATGCGGCGACCGCCCGTCGTTCAGCGCGCGGGGGGCGCGCGCCAGCGGATCGGGGCACGACGGCGAGATCGATGACGGGTCGGAGAACATGACGCCGGAGTATAGGGATCGGCCAGATGCGTGTCGATGTCGTTTGCGTTCAAGACCGCATGCGTACCGGTGCAGATAATCGGCTCCATGAACACGCAATCCACTTCCCAATGTCCATTTCATGCGGACGCCGCGGCTTCGGCGCCCGTGCTTCACCCGCCCGGCGTATGGCCGCCGGGGCCGCCTGCCGGCCTGACGGGTTGGGGTCTGTTGCGCGCGATGTCGCGCGACCTGCTCGGCACGCTGGCCGGCTGGCAGCGTACCTACGGCGACGTCGTGCACTTGCGCGTGCGGCCCGAGCATGCGGTGGTCGTGACCGACCCGGCGCTCGTGCGCGAACTCCTGGTTACGCATCACGATGCACTCGGGCGCTGGGAGCGAGCCATCCGGGTGTTCGCGCAGGTCCACGGCCATAGCGTGCTGGTCGCCGAAGGCGATGCGTGGCGCGACAAGCGGCAGGCGTTGCAACCGAATTTCATGCCGAAGCCGGTGCAGGCGTTCGTACCTTCGATCGCGGCGACGGCCGGACATGCGCTCGCGCAGTGGCCCGCGCGCGATCCCGACTGGCCGATCGAAAGCGCGCTGACGTCGCTGGCGATGGACGTGATCATGCGCACGATGTTCTCCGACGCGATCGGCGACGATGCGCGTGCAGCCGAGGAAGCCGTGCGCACGGTGAGCGCGGCGGCCAACGCCGATTTCTACTGGCCGGCAAGCACGCCGGACTGGGTGCCCTGGAAGCGCGGCAAGGCGCGGGCGATGGCCGTGCTGAACGGGCTGATCGATCGGCAACTGCATGCGCGTCTCGATCTGCCGACGCACGCGTGGCCCGACGATCTGCTGTCGCGCCTGTTGCGGCTGCATCAGGGCGACGCACGGCGATGGCCGCTGCAGGCCGTGCACGACGAATGCATGACCGCATTTCTCGCGGGCCACGAGACGACGGCCGGGGCGCTGACCTGGTGGGCATGGTGCATGGCAACGAATCCGGCGGCGCAAGCCGCCGCGCGCGACGAGGTGGCGCGCGTGCTGGGCGGTCGCGCGCCGTCCGCCGAGACGCGATCGTCGTTGCGCTACCTGACGCACACGCTCGACGAAACGCTGCGCCTGTATCCGTCCGCGCCGATCCTGATCAGCCGCCGGGCGTCCCGGCCAATCGTGCTGGGGCCATGGCAGTTTCCCGCGCGGACGCTGTTCATGCTGCCGTTGCAACTGATGCAGCGCGATGCGCGATGGTTTGCGGAGCCCGATGTGTTCCGTCCCGAGCGTTTTGCGGACGACGCGCCGGCCGCGCCGCGCGGAAGCTACATGCCGTTCGGCACGGGCCCGCGCGTGTGTCTCGGGCAGCATCTGGCGATGACGGAAATGACGGTCGTCGCCGCGATGATCCTGCAGCGCTACGAATTGTCGGCGCCGCCCGGCATGAAGCCGCCGCGGCCGGTGCTGAACGTGACGCTGCGGCCGGAGCGGCCGCTGCATCTCGCCATCGCGCCCGCCGGTACCGTGTGATGCGGGCGGCGCGCTGAATCGACGGCGCATCGAACGCGACGCCATTCCCGCCGGATTCGCGTGTCGCGAACGATTGCCGCTCGCGTGATGCGGCGTCATCGAATCGTCGGAATATGAATGCGTGCGGGCCACGGGTTTCGGCGCCCCTGGCGCGGCATCGCGCAGCACCTATGCTTGAAGGGCCCAGCCCGGGCGGAGCCCAAGGAGGATGGTCATGCGCATGCTTCTCAACATACGAATCCCTCACGAGCCGTTCAACACGCTGGTGCGCGACGGCAGCGTGGGCGACGTGATCTCGCGAATACTCGAAGCGGTCAAGCCGGAGGCCGTGTATTTCACGGAGCAGAACGGCGGGCGCGGGGCGGTCGCGATCGTCGACCTGAATGATCCGTCGCAGATCCCGGCGCTCGCGGAGCCGTGGTTCCTGATGTTGAATGCGGACTGCGAGTTCCGCGTGGTGATGTTGCCGGACGATCTCAAGAACGCCGGGCTCGCGCAGATCGGCGCGAAGTGGAAGTAGACGTAGCGGGAATCAGCGCATGACGATGCCCCTGCTCGAAAACCGGGCAGGCGGCTTGACGCGCACCGCCGTTCACGTGCCGGCTATCGCGCAGGCTGCGGCGGTTCGGCGTTCACCGCTTGCCTGTCTTTCGGCCGCAACAGCAACAGCAGGCCGCTCAGTGCCGCCGCCGCGACGAACACGAAAAAGAACTGTTCGTTCCATTGGCGCAGGCTGTCGGACGCCACACCGCCGGCACTCCCGGCCGCGGCGCCGGCTTCCAGCAGGAACGTGAAGACTGCCGGCACCGGCGCGGAGCCCAGGTAGGCCAGGAATGCGAACTGCAACCGGCCGCGGGTCAGGAGCGACCAGACGTCCTTGCCCATCAGGCAGGCGACCAGCACCACGGGCGGGACGAGCACGATCGATGTGGCGCTGATCGCGCACAGGAACAGCCAGCCAAGTCCGACGATCGGAATGAGCGACATGAATCGGGGCTCCTGTTTTCGGGCAATCCTGTTGTCGACGGCGCATCCGCATCGGCGTTGCCGGATGACCACGGCATGCGGCGTTTCACGGAGTGTGCCCGATTCCGCGCGGGTTGCCATCCATCGGCATCGATGCGGTCATCCCGCCGCGTCTTCCCCCAGCGCCTGGATGAAGCGCGAAAACAGCTCGGGCTGCGACGAAATTCCGAGCTTCGTGTACAGGTGCCGCCGGTGCACCTTCACCGTTTCGGGTGAGATCGCGAGCCGCTCGGCGATCGCCTTCGACGAATTGCCGCGCAGCACCATTCGCGCGATCGACATCTCGCGATCGGTCAGCACGCCCGCGCCGAAGCGGGCAAGCGCCTGCTCGACCCGCGCGCCGAGATCGGCGTCGGGCGTCACGCGCGCCGCGTCGCCCACCAGCCGCCAGTGCTGCCGGATCGCCGCGAGCACCCACGGCATCGCGGCCGTCAGCTTGCCGAGCGGCTCGACGTCGAACCGCGTGCCCGCACCGAGCGACAGTGACAGCAGCATGTCGGCGTTTGGCCGCACGAGGATCTGGATCTCGTCGTCGCCGACCGCATCGCGGAAGTAGCTCAGAAAATATTCGCTCTGCCGGAACAGGTCGGGCGCGACTTCCTCGAGCCGGTAGCAGCCGTCGGCGAGCCCGTCGTGCGCGGCCTGCAGGAACGGGTCGAGCAGATACACGCCGTTCAGGTAGAGCGGCACGGGTGATGCGGCATCGGTGCCGCCCGTGTCGTATTCGTCGAGCACGAGCGGCACGCCGTCGCGGCCGATCGCGGTCGCAAGCGCGTTGTCGAACGGCACCATTTCATTGAGCAACAACACCAGGAACCGCCAGAAACGAGGCTGGCCGAGATGATCGATTGCGCGGCCGAGCGCCTGGTGCATCGCGATTTCGGAAAAGAGACGATCCATACCACCACCGGAAGGGCGTAACACGAAGGGGGAATAGCGGTCCTGAAATTGGCTTCCTAGACTGCCACGCAATCAATCGGGCCCGAGTATGGGCGTTCAAAAAAAGTTGGCAAAGGAGCACAGGAGAACGAAATGGCGATGATGTCGGAATCGACGGGCACGCTGCAAGCGGCGCCTGCAACGGAAGACGCGCCGCGCGCGCTGTCGCAGACGCTCAGCGTGCGCGATGCAGTGATGATCACCGTATCGGGGGTGACGCCCGCGAGCTCGATCTTCGTGATCGCGCCGTTCGCGATCCAGCAGGCCGGCAGCGGTGCAGTGCTGTCGTTCCTGCTCGGCGGCGTGCTCGCGCTGGCGTTTGCGCTCTGCTACGCGGAGCTCAGCGCCGCGCACCGCAGTGCGGGCGGCGAGTACGTAATGGCCAAGCGCGTGTTCGGCACGCTGCCCGGCTACCTGACCTTCGTCACGGTGCTGTCCGTCAGCGTGTTCATCCCGGCCGTGCTCGCGAGCGGCGCCGCGCCATACCTGAACAACGCGCTCGGCACGCACTTCAGCAACCAGTCGGTCGCGCTGACGATCGTGCTGCTCAGCTACCTGCTCGGCATGCTGAACATCAAGACGAACGCGTGGATCACGGGCGCGTTTCTCGTCGTCGAGATCGGCGTGCTGATGCTGATCGCGGGCCTCGGCTTCGGTTCGCCGCATCGTGGCGCCGACGCGCTGATCGCGCCGGTCGTCGCGAGCGGCAACGCGCTCGTGCCGGCGACGCTGGCCGCGATCGTTCCGGCGATCGGTACGGCGATCTTCTGCTACAACGGCTTCGGCTCGGCCGCCTATCTCGCGGAAGACCTGCGCGGCGGCAACCGCAATGTCGCGAAGGCGGTGATTTACTCGCTGCTCGTGATCCTCGTCGTCGAACTGATTCCGCTCACCGCGATCGTGCTCGGCGCGCCGTCGCTGACGGAGCTGACGAAAAGCGCCGACCCGATCGGCTATGTCGTGCGTTCGCTGAGCAACCCGGCCGTGTCGCGCGTGGTCAGCGGCGGGATCTTCCTGTCGGTGTTCAACGCGATCATCGCGATCGTGATCACGATGGGCCGGCTGCTGTACAGCAGTGGCCGGCATGCGCTCTGGTCGCGTACCTGCAACCGCGCATTCTCGACGATTCACCCGCGCTTCGAATCGCCGTGGCTCGCCACCATCGCGCTCGCGGTGCCGTCGGCGGGGCTCGTGTTCGTGTCGAGCCTCGACGAGCTGACCGCGTTCACGGTCGACCTGCTGCTGCTGATCTATCTGGTCGTCGGGCTGGCCGCACTCGCAAGCCGCTTCGTGCGCCGTGACGTCGAGCATCATTACCGGATGCCGTTGTGGCCCGTGACGCCGCTCGTCGCGGTGGCGGGCGCTGCCTATACGCTCTACACGACGCTCGCGACGGCCACCAAACCGACCGACCTGATCATCATCGCCGGGCTGCTGGTCGCCGCGCTCGTGATGTATGTGGTCTGGGCGCGTCACAGCGAAGCCTTCCGTACGCTCTGAGCGCCGGATCGAAGCTTGTCATATCGAAACACTGAAGCACAGAAACACCGAACCATTGAAAGACTGGAGGAATTGCATCATGCGCATGAGGGATCTGGGCATCCGCATCGGACTCGGCACACCGGGCCGCTTCAACGCGATTACGGACGTTCCGGGCGTGCGGGTCGGACACTGCACGCTGAACGTCGAGAACGGCGACGCATCGATTCGCACCGGTGTCACCGTCATCGAGCCGCGCGCGGGCGCCGCGCACGATTCGCCGTGCTTCGCGGGGGTGCACGTGCTGAACGGCAACGGCGACGCGACGGGTCTTGAATGGATCCGCGAGGCCGGCCTGCTGACCACGCCGATCGCCTATACGAACACGCACAGCGTCGGTGCGGTGCGCGATGCGCTCGTCGCGAACGAGCGCGAAGCGGCGGCCGGCCGCGTGTACTGGTGCATGCCGGTCGTGATGGAAACCTACGATGGGCTGCTGAACGACATCTGGGGGCAGCACGTGAGCGCCGCGCATGTGCAGCGCGCGCTGGCCGCCGCGCAGTCGGGGCCGGTTGCCGAGGGCGGCGTGGGCGGCGGCACGGGGATGATCTGCCACGAGTTCAAGGGCGGCATCGGCACCGCGTCGCGCGTGCTGGCGGCCGATGCGGGCGGCTGGACCGTCGGCGCACTCGTGCAGGCGAACTACGGCGTACGTGAAATGCTGCGCGTGGCCGGCTACCCGGTCGGCGAAGTGCTGCGCCACGTGCCTTCGCCGTTCCGTGCGCCGGACGCGCAAGGCGAAGCCGGGATGGGTTCGATCGTGGTGACGATCGCGACCGACGCGCCGCTGCTGCCGCACCAGTGCACGCGCCTTGCGCAGCGCGCGAGCGTCGGGCTGG
>NZ_JAAGPB010000327.1:0-9997 GCF_017104585.1 Burkholderia sp. Ac-20392 | reverse complement strand
TCTCTCCCCTACCGAAGCTCTTCCGATCGGACCACCTGGTCGTGTCGTCGGGCGGCGTGATCGGGATCGTCGACGAGGCGCTGGCCACGCTCGGCCACAAGCGGCGCGTCGCGGCGTCGACCACGCATTTCGCCGCGTTGCCGTACCTGCTCGCCGGCTCCGACGCGGTGGCGACGATTCCCGCGCACGCCGCACGCACGATCGCGCAATCCACCCCGCTGCGCGCGCTCGCCTGCCCGGTCGACTTGCCGCACTATCCGGTGGAAATCGGCTGGCGCACGAGCACGCAGCGCGACCCGGCGATCGTGCGCGTACGCGACACGATCGCCGCGTGCGTCGCGAGCCTCGTCGCACCATGAACAAGGCCGGCCGGCTTGCGCCGGTCGGGCCCGTCCGCTGTCCGGTCACGTTGCCCGTGAATCGAAGCAGGCAGCCGCGTGGCCCGCGCGTGCCTCATTCGACCGACTTCACCATGTCCTCGATGACCTTCTTCGCATCGCCGAACACCATCATCGTCTTGTCCATGTAGAACAGGTCGTTGTCGAGCCCCGCGTAGCCGGCCGCCATCGAGCGCTTGTTGACGATCACCGTGCGCGCCTTGTACGCCTCGATGATCGGCATCCCCGCGATCGGCGAGGCTGGATCGTTCTTCGCGGCCGGGTTCACGACATCGTTCGCGCCGAGCACGAGCACCACGTCGACCTGGCCGAATTCGCCGTTGATGTCCTCCATCTCGTGCACGATCTCGTACGGCACCTCCGCTTCCGCGAGCAGCACGTTCATGTGCCCCGGCATCCGCCCCGCGACCGGATGGATCGCGTACTTCACGTCGATGCCCTTCTCGACCAGCTTGTCGGTCAACTCCTTCAGCGCGTGCTGCGCACGGGCCACGGCCAGCCCGTAGCCGGGCACGATCACGACCGTTTCCGCGTTGCCGAGCATGAACGACGCGTCTTCGGCCGAGCCCGACTTCACCGGCCGCTGCTCCTTCGCCCCCGCCGCACCACCCACCGCCGCCTCGCCGCCGAAGCCGCCGAGGATCACGTTGAAGAACGAGCGGTTCATCGCGTGGCACATGATGTACGACAGGATCGCGCCCGACGAGCCGACCAGCGACCCTGCGATGATCAGCATCGCGTTGTTCAGCGAGAAGCCGATGCCGGCCGCCGCCCACCCCGAGTACGAATTCAGCATCGACACGACCACCGGCATGTCCGCGCCGCCGATCGGGATGATGATCAGCACGCCGAGCGCGAACGCGATCGCCGTCATGACGATGAACGGCAGCCACGACTGCGTGATGAAGAACAGGATGCCGAAGCCGAGCATCGCGAGCGCGAGCATCAGGTTGAGCAGGTGCTGGCCCGCATACACGACCGGCGCGCCCTGGAACAACCGGAACCGGTACTTGCCCGACAGCTTGCCGAACGCGATCACCGACCCGGAGAACGTGATCGCGCCGACGACCGTGCCGATGAACAGCTCGACGCGGTTGCCGTACGGGATGAAGTTCGACGACACCGCGTCCTGCGGCACGAGCCCGAACGCTTCCGGCTCCGACACCACCG
This sequence comes from Burkholderia sp. Ac-20392, assembly GCF_017104585.1. Classification (NCBI taxonomy): domain Bacteria; kingdom Pseudomonadati; phylum Pseudomonadota; class Betaproteobacteria; order Burkholderiales; family Burkholderiaceae; genus Burkholderia; species Burkholderia sp. Ac-20392. The sequence goes on along the minus strand of NZ_JAAGPB010000327.1, from coordinate 8,429 downwards.
CATACGCGATGCACACGGCCGCGAGACCAATCAGCGAGTGCATCGCCGCGACGAGCTCCGGCATCTTCGTCATCTCGACGCGCGCGGCGACGAACGCCCCCACGCCGCCGCCGACGATCAGCGCGCCGAGCACCAGTGCGATGCCGAGCGGCAGGTTCGCGCCAAGCCACTCGGCCTGCTTGACGATCAGCGCGATCGTCGTGAGGATCGCGATGGCCATCCCGGCCATCCCGAACAGGTTGCCGCGCCGCGCGCTCTTCGGGTTCGACAGGCCTTTCAGCGCCTGGATGAAGCACACCGATGCGACGAGGTACAGCAGCGTGACAACGTTCATGCTCATCGCGCGCCCTCCTTGCCGCCCCCGCCCGGCCGGGGCGCCTTCTTGCGGAACATCTCGAGCATGCGCCTCGTCACGAGGAAGCCGCCGAACACGTTGACGGCTGCGAGCGCAACCGCGAGCGTGCCGAAGATCTTGCCGGTCGCGCCGACGGTGAGCGCCGCCGCCAGCATCGCGCCGACGATGACGATCGCCGAGATCGCGTTGGTCACGGCCATCAGCGGCGTATGCAGCGCCGGCGTGACGTTCCACACCACGTGGTAGCCGACGTACACCGCCAGCACGAAGATGATCACGTTGATCACCGTGTGATTGCTGACTTCCATGGCCGCCTCCTGTCCCCGGTTACTTGCGTGCGACTTCGCCGTCGCGGCACAGGAGCGTCGCGACGACGATGTCGTCGGTCAGGTCGATGTTCAGCGTGCCGTCCTTCGTGACGATCAGCTTCATGAAGTCGAGCAGGTTGCGCGCATACAGCGCCGACGCATCCGCTGCGACCATCGACGCGAGATTCGTGTAGCCGGCGATCGTCACGCCGTCGTGCACGATCACCTGGTCGGCGACCGTCAGCGGGCAGTTGCCGCTCTTGCGCCCATCGAATTCCGGGCCGCGGCCGGCCGCGAGATCGACGAGCACCGAGCCCGGCTTCATCGACTGCACGGTTTCGACCGAGATCAGGGTCGGCGCCGGGCGCCCGGGAATCAGCGCGGTGGTGATCACGATGTCGGCCTGCTTCGCACGCTCGTGCACGAGCGCGGCCTGGCGGCCGAGCCACGACGGCGGCATCGGGCGCGCATAGCCGCCCACGCCCTGCGCCGCGTCGCGCTCTTCGTCGGTTTCGTATGGAACGTCGAGGAATTTCGCGCCGAGCGACTCGATCTGCTCCTTCACGGCCGGCCGCACGTCGGACGCCTCGATCACCGCGCCGAGGCGCTTCGCGGTCGCGATCGCCTGCAGGCCCGCGACGCCCGCGCCGAGAATCAGCACGCGCGCGGCCTTCACGGTGCCCGCGGCCGTCATCAGCATCGGAAAGAAGCGCGGATACAGCGCCGCGGCCACCAGCACGGCCTTGTAGCCTGCGATGTTCGCCTGCGACGACAGCACGTCGAGACTCTGCGCACGCGTCGTGCGCGGCGCGGCTTCAAGCGCGAAGGCCGTCACGCCGGCCGCGGCGAGCTGCGCCGCCTGTTCGCCGTTGAACGGGTCGAGCATGCCGACCAGCACGGCGCCGCGCTTGAGCAATGGCAGTTCGGCGTCGGCGGGCGCCTGGACCTTCAGCACGATGTCGACGTCGAAAGCGGCCGACTGGTCGGTCAGCTCGGCACCGGCCGCCGCATAGGCTTCGTCGGGATAACTCGCGGCGATGCCGGCCCCTTTCGCGATACTGACGCGATGCCCGGCCGCCGCGTATTTCCTGACGGTTTCCGGCGTCGCGGCCACACGCGCCTCGTTCGCCCGCGTTTCCGCAGGCACGCCAATATGCATCGTCGGTCCCTCCAGGCATTGCCGGTATTTCGCTTCTTGCGATTTCCGCTGCGCAACGAGCCGGCAGGCTGACTACCGGCTCACGAGCGACGGCACGCACTTTCCACTTTAGGCGAAAGCGATGGCCGTACCAGCCGGCTCCGCACGATCGTGCGAGAGGCGCGCCAGCCCGGCGGGGTCGCCGTGGATCGGCAGGACAGACGAATTGAAAGGGTCTGATTCGTTTAGCGCAACGACCGGCAGCGTTCGGGCGCAACCGGTAAAATGCCGAACCATGAAACCCGAAATCTGGACCCCGCATGTGACGGTCGCCGCGCTCGTCGAGCACGCCGGCCGCTTTCTCATGATCGAGGAAGAAACCTCGTCGGGCCTGCGCATCAACCAGCCGGCAGGCCATCTCGAAGCCGGCGAAACGCTGGCCGACGCCGTGATCCGAGAGACGCTCGAGGAAACCGCGCACCCGTTCACACCCGACGCGCTCGTCGGCGTCTATCTCGCGCACTACGACCGCCCCGGCACCGCCGGCGCGACCTACCTGCGCTTCACGTTCTGCGGCACCGCCGGCGAGCCGGTCGCGGGCCATGCGCTCGACGACGGCATCGTCCGCACGCTGTGGATGACCGCCGACGAGTTGCGCGCGTGCGGCGAGCGCCATCGCTCGCCCGCGGTGATGCGCTGCGTCGACGATTACCTCGCCGGGCGGCGCATTCCGCTCGATTTCGTGCACACGCATTCGGTCGCGCCGCGCCCCGAAGCATTCGAACGTCAGGCGGTCAACAAATGAGCAAGCGCCGTGTAGTGGTGGGCATGTCGGGCGGCGTCGATTCGTCGGTGACCGCGTGGCTGCTGAAGGAGCAGGGTTACGACGTGGTCGGCCTGTTCATGAAGAACTGGGAAGACGACGACGACGGCGAATACTGCTCGACGCGTCAGGACTGGATCGACGTCGTGTCGGTGGCCGACCTGATCGGCATCGACGTGGAAGCCGTCAACTTCGCGGCCGAATACAAGGATCGTGTATTCGCCGAATTCCTGCGCGAATACTCGGCCGGCCGCACGCCGAACCCCGACGTGCTGTGCAACGCCGAGATCAAGTTCAAGGCGTTCCTCGACCACGCGATGTCGCTCGACGCGGAAATGATCGCGACCGGCCACTATGCGCGCGTGCGCGAGCGCGACGGGCGGTTCGAACTGCTGAAGGCTTTCGATCATACGAAAGACCAGTCGTACTTCCTGCACCGGCTGAACCAGGCGCAACTGTCGAAGACGATGTTCCCGCTCGGCGAGATCCCGAAGACGCAGGTGCGCGAGATCGCCGCGCAGATCGGGCTGCCGAACGCGAAGAAGAAGGATTCGACCGGCATCTGCTTCATCGGCGAACGGCCGTTCCGCGACTTCCTGAACCGCTATCTGCCGACGAAACCCGGCCCGATGAAGACGCCGGACGGCAAGGTCGTCGGCGAGCACATCGGCCTCGCGTTCTACACGTTCGGCCAGCGCAAGGGCATCGGCCTCGGCGGCAGCAAGAGCGGCAACGGCGATCCGTGGTTCGTCGCCGCGAAGGACATCGCGTCGAACACGCTGTACGTCGTGCAGGGCCACGATCATCCGTGGCTGCTGGCGCGCGAGCTGGTCGCCGGCAACGTGAGCTGGGTCGCCGGCGAGCCGCCGGCCGAAGGCTTCGCGTGCGGCGCGAAGACCCGCTACCGGCAGGCCGACGCGGCGTGCGCATTCGGCGCCGCGACGCCCGGCCCGGCAGGCGAAGCACGCTTCTCGCTCGCGTTCGACGACGCGCAGTGGGCCGTCACGCCCGGCCAGTCGGCCGTGCTGTACGACGGCGAAATCTGCCTCGGCGGCGGGATCATCGAATCCGCGGCCGCCGGCCAGCCCGGTCAGGCCGCGCCCGCAGGCCACGCGCAGGCGCTCGCCGAAGCACGCTGACACATATTCGGTTTAGACTTGCGGCACGCCGCGCCCGGCGGAACACGATTCCGCTGCGGCCGGCACGCCGCCGCGCAGCGCACGCATGGCGGTATTTCAAGATGCAGGGTCTATTCATGTATGGAACGCGCATGCGTTGCCACGAGAAGGGCCGCTCGCGAGGCGCGCGACGCCGCGAATACTGACGTATTCGCAAGGAGCGCAACGCGGCGAGCGGCCCTTCTCGTGGCAACCCCAAATTTACAAATTCATTCCACGGGAATGCCCGAAATCGCCCGCATGGCGGCGTCGTTCGTCTCTTGTTTGGCTCGGCCAAACGGCGCTCCTCACTCCTTGCCCTGCGAGCGATTTCGGGCATTCGCATGTGCGTTCCATACATGAATAGACCCTAGGAGTCCCCATGCTTTCACGACGCTATCTGGCGATGTGGTGTGCCGTCCTGCTGCTCGTCGCCGCGGCCGCGCTCGCCTCGATCCACGCGCTTTCCTGGTTCTGGATCATCATCCCCGTCGCCCTCGTCGCCCTCGGCCTGTACGACCTGAAGCAGGACCGCCACGCGATCCTGCGCAACTACCCGCTCTGGGGCCACTTCCGCTTCCTGTTCGAATTCATCCGACCTGAAATCCGCCAGTATTTCGTCGAGGACGACACCGACGAAAAGCCGTTCTCGCGTGCGCAGCGCAGCCTCGTCTACCAGCGCGCGAAGAACGTCGCCGATAACCGTCCGTACGGCACCGAGCTGAACGTGAAGGCCGTCGCGCACGAATGGATCAGCCACTCGCTCGCGCCGACGAAGCTGCCGAACCACGATTTCCGCGTCCGCGTCGGCGCGAACCGCGCGCAACCGTACGAGATTTCGATCTTCAACATCTCGGCGATGAGCTTCGGCTCGCTGTCCGCGAACGCGATCCGCTCGCTGAACCTCGGCGCGAAGAAAGGCGGTTTCGCGCACGACACGGGCGAAGGCTCGCTGTCGAAGTACCACCGCGAAAACGGCGGCGACATCATCTGGGAAATCGCGTCCGGCTACTTCGGCTGCCGCAACGACGACGGCACCTTCAACCCCGACAAGTTCGCGAAGCAGGCCGCCGATCCGCAGGTCAAGATGATCGAGGTGAAGCTGTCGCAGGGCGCGAAGCCCGGCCACGGCGGCGTGCTGCCGGCCGCGAAGATCACGCCGGAAATCGCCGAGACGCGCGGCGTGCCGATGGGCAAGGACTGCATCTCGCCCGCGACGCACTCGGAGTTCTCGACGCCGCGCGGGCTGCTCGAATTCGTCGAGCGGCTGCGTACGCTGTCGGGCGGCAAGCCGACCGGCTTCAAGCTGTGCGTCGGCCATCCGTGGGAATTCTTCGGGATCGCGAAGGCGATGCTCGAGACCGGCATCGTGCCGGACTTCATCGTCGTCGACGGCGCGGAAGGCGGCACGGGCGCAGCGCCGCTCGAGTTTACCGACCACGTCGGCGTGCCGCTGCAGGAAGGGCTGCTGCTCGTGCACAACACGCTCGTCGGGATCGGCGTGCGCGATCGCGTGAAGATCGGCGCGAGCGGCAAGATCATCACCGCGTTCGACGTCGCCCGCACGCTCGCGATCGGCGCGGACTGGGTGAACTCGGCGCGCGGCTTCATGTTCGCGGTCGGCTGCATCCAGGCGCAGACCTGCCACACGGGCCGCTGCCCGACCGGCGTCGCGACGCAAGACCCGGTGCGCCAGCGCGCGCTCGTCGTGCCCGACAAGGCCGACCGCGTGTACAACTTCCACCGCAATACGCTGCACGCGCTGCAGGAGCTCGTGCAGGCAGCCGGCCTCGCGCATCCGTCGGAGCTGCGCGCACATCACATCGTGCAACGCATCGCACCGCACGAAGTCCGGCTGATGTCGCAGTTGCTGAAGTACCTGAAGCCCGGCGCGCTGCTCGACGGCAACACCTGCGGCTTCACGCTGTACGACAAGTGGTGGCCGATTTCGCGCAGCGATTCGTTCACGCTCGGCGAAGCCGTGTACGCATCGATCGAATGACGCGAACGACCGCCCCCGCCACGGGGCGGCCCGGCAAAAAGAAAAGCGCCCCGCGGGGCGCTTTTCTTTCGTCTGCCGAATCCGTGAACGCGTGAATGCGTCGCGTGCGGCTCAGTTCTGCGGCAGCGTATCGGTGAACGACGACCGCTGCAGCAGCTTCACGAAATGCTTGTCGAGATTCGGGTGGCGATCGCGCCAGTTGAGCTCGGGCATCCGGAAGTCGAGATAGCCGAGCGCGCAGCCGAGGGCGATGTCGGCGAGCGTGTAATGATTACCGACGCACCATGTCTTGCCGCCGAGGCCCTGCGACATCGCGACGAGACCGTCGTCGATCTTGCGTTGCTGGCGCGCGATCCAGCTCGCGCTGCGCTGCGCCTCGTCGCGCATCGTATGTTCGACGCGAATCGCGACCGCCGCGTCGATCACGCCGTCGCCGAGCGCTTCCCAGCACCGCACCTCGAGGCGCTCGCGGCCCGACGGCGGAATCAGCTTGCCGACCGGCGACAGCGTGTCGACGTATTCGCAGATCACGCGGGAATCGAACACCGCGGCACCATCCTCCATCACGAGGCACGGGACCTTGCCGAGCGGATTCGATGCATGAATATCCGTCTCCGGCGCCCACACGTTCTCGAGCTCCAGCTTGTAGTCGATCTTCTTTTCAGCCAGCACGATCCGCGCCTTGCGGACGTACGGGCTGCTGAGCGAACCGATTAATTTCATCATCTGCCTTTTTAAGGGAACCGCCGAGAGTATACGTTGTCGCCGATCATAACCGGCCAGCGTCGCACGATAGAAAATCGCCCGGAGGGCCTGTGGATGGTTTGCAACAACCGCCGCGCGGGCCTTCCAGGGCGGCTTCCCGCCCCCTCTCTCACGCGCGGCGTCCCGCGGCGCTACAATCGCACGAATGAACGCGCCCCTCGATACCGCCATCGCCGTCGACGTCTACCGCCAGCGCCGTGAACGCGTGCTTGCCGCACTGCGTGCCGCCGGCGGCGGCGTCGCCATCGTCCCCACCGCGCCCGAAGTGCCGCGCAACCGCGATACGGACTATCCGTACCGGTTCGACAGCTACTTCCACTACCTGACGGGCTTCAGCGAGCCGGATGCCGTGCTCGTGCTGAACGCGGCCGCGCCGCACGGCGCGCCGGAATCGATCCTGTTCTGCCGCGGCAAGAATGTCGACCGCGAGATCTGGGAAGGCTTCCACTACGGGCCCGAAGCCGCGCGCGACGCGTTCGGCTTCGATGCGGCGTTCGCGGTCGACGTGATCGATACCGAGATGCCGCGCCTGCTCGCCGACGCGGGCACCGTGCACTACCGGTTCGGCGCATCGGCCGACTTCGATCGCCAGCTCGCGGGCTGGATCGACGCGGTGCGCGCGCTGGCGCGCTCGGGCGTCGCCGCGCCGGACGCGATGCTCGACCTCACGCCGCTGCTCGACGACATGCGGCTCGTGAAGGACGAGCACGAGCTCGCGACCATGATGCGCGCCGCGCACATCTCCGCGCTCGCGCACCGCCGCGCGATGCAGGCGTGCCGCCCCGGTATCCGCGAATACGAACTCGAGGCCGAACTGCTGTACGTATTCCGCAAGCACGGTGCGCAGTCGCCCGCGTACGGCTCGATCGTCGCGGCCGGCGCGAACGCGTGCGTGCTGCACTACCCGGCCGGCAACGCCACCGCGAAAGATGGCGACCTGATCCTGATCGACGCCGCGTGCGAGCTCGACGGCTACGCGTCGGACATCACGCGCACGTTCCCGGCCAACGGGCGCTTCTCGCCCGCGCAACGCACGCTGTACGACATCGTGCTCGCCGCGCAGCAGGCCGCAATCGACGCGACGCGCGCCGGCGTGCCGTTCGAGGCGCCGCACGACGCCGCCGTGCGCGTGCTCGCGCAGGGGCTGCTCGACACCGGCATCATCCCGAAGACACGCTTCTCGAACGTCGACGACGTGATCGCCGAGCGCGCCTACGCGCGCTTCTACATGCACCGCACCGGCCACTGGATCGGCATGGACGTGCACGATTGCGGCGACTACCGCGAGCGGCTCGCCGAGCGTGACGGCAACGGCGTGCTGCCGTGGCGCACGCTGAAAGCCGGCATGACGCTGACGATCGAGCCCGGCCTGTACGTGCGCGCCGCCGACGACGTGCCGCCCGAGTACTGGAACATCGGCATCCGCATCGAGGACGACGCGATCGTGCGCGAGCACGGCTGCGAACTGATCACGCGCGGCGTGCCCGTCGCGGCGGACGAGATCGAAGCGCTGATGCGTGCAGGCGCATGACCGGCTGCCGCCGACCGTTACCACCGTTTCCCGAATCAAGATGACGACCGCTTCCTCCCCGGCCACGCCGGACTACGACCTCGCCATCGTCGGCGCGGGCCCCGTCGGGCTCGCGCTCGCCGGCTGGCTCGCACGCCGCAGCGCCACGCAGCATGCATCGATCGCACTGATCGATGCACGCGAACCGGCCGCGAGCGCGAACGATCCGCGCGCGATCGCCGTGTCGCACGGCAGCCGCGTGCTGCTCGACACGCTCGCGTGGCCCGCCGACGCGACGCCGATCGAACACATCCACGTCTCGCAGCGCGGCCATTTCGGCCGCACGCTGATCGACCGCGACGAGCACGACA
>NZ_JAAGPB010000030.1:0-40432 GCF_017104585.1 Burkholderia sp. Ac-20392 | reverse complement strand
TTGCCTGATGACCATAGCGAGTCGGTCCCACCCCTTCCCATCCCGAACAGGACCGTGAAACGACTCTACGCCGATGATAGTGCGGATTCCCGTGTGAAAGTAGGTAATCGTCAGGCTCCCTAAGCCAGAAACCCCCGCCCGAAAGGCGGGGGTTTTTGCATTTGAGCGGCGGAAATGTGCGTGGAGTACTCGGCATGGATGCTTGTCGTGCTGCATGCGCTGATGCTTGCGATGTCGTCGAATGCCGAGAGAGCGGAACGCAACTTTTCGTCTGTTGTGACGGTTGTTGAAGTTACCTGCAGCCCCACCGCGGTCCATTTGCGTCAACGCGTGTGCCGAAATGCATCACGCCGAGCCATCACCAGGCAGTAGAGCTGCGCAAAGAGGCCAGCGCTGCGTATTCCTCTTCCCTATCCTCTTCTTGGGCAGCTGCACCATAGGGCTGCTCTCGCCAGTTCAGCGCGCTGTAGTCGGGCGTGATGGTGACCCTTCGGGAAGCAAAGCTGAACCGAAGATAGACGCGATCACCCGGCTTGAATCCGAACATCTCGAAATGCGCGTCGATGGCGCGCATCCATGGCATGTACGGTTGGCCATCCTGGGGAAGGTCAGGCTTGTTGCCGAGGGTCAGCTCAACCTCGGGATACTGTTTGAGCTTCTTGGGACGTAACTTACTATTGGCGTTAGCCATCTTCCGACTCCTGTACTGAGTTGGTTGTGGTCAGCGGGTCGTATGGGTACCGTAGGGCGACTTAGTTGATGAGACGCCGCTGACTAAAAATCAAAGACTTACGAAGACCCCCGCCACAAGCACTTTGTCGCGACGACGGAGTTGTTGCGACTGGTCTACTTCCGCGCCGAAGTAGTAGCGTCTGGGTGCGACCCCAATAACCCGCGAGCTCTATGAGCGGCTCGTGTGAGCCTCGGAAGGTCCAGGCCTAGAAAAAGCTCAAGAGCGGCTCCAAGAGCGGGAAAATCTGCGAGGGTGGGACGCCGCGTCCCTCGAGCTGGCTTCAACTGACCCTGGCCCCGAACACGGCCGACCCCACTGCGATTCCTCTGTGGAGTACGGCCATGAAATCGGATCGGATCTGTGCCGCCTGCGGCGCACCCTTCACTCCGCTCTTACACATCCCGCATCAACGCTTCTGCTCGGCCAAAGCGTGCCAGCGTGCTCGCCGGCGTGCATGGCAGCACCAGCGCATGCGAGTCGATCCCGACTATCGCGAGAATCAGATCCGCGCCCAGGCCAGCTGGCGGGCCCGACATCCTGACTACTGGCGGCACTACCGCGAGACGCACCCGTCTTATCGCGATCGCAATTGCGTGATGCAGCGACGACGAAATGCACGGCGCATTGCTAGTCCTGTTGCAAATATGGACGTGTGGCCAGCCTGTCGCCCACTGGCATCTGGGTTCTACATCCTGCGCGACGTGGTTGAGGCCGGCGTTGCAAAGATGAACGCGTGGACCGTGCACATCGCCGTGCTGTCTGAGCCGAGACCTGTTCCGGCGTGATTGCAAAGAGATGACGTGTTCGACAACGGTCTATGGCCTGCTACCTTGCCTGTGTACTCGCTCGCATTCGACGTCGTAGCAAGGCGCGACGCGTCCGCCGATACAAGTCCTCATAGTTGATGTCGAGGACGGTGCAGCGAGGAGCGGTTGCCGGTGGGAGCTGGATCGTGGACCTCGAATGCACATGCGAATCCGTTGGCGAGCAGACTTGCAGGATGCGGGCTGCTGAATACGTTCGGATGTCGACGGAGCACCAGCAATACTCGACGGAGAATCAGCGTGATCGGATTCGCGACTACGCTGCTCGTCGCGATCTCGAGATCGTACGGACCTACGCCGACGAGGGTAAAAGTGGTTTGCGAATCGATGGGCGCCAAGCGCTGCAGCAGCTGATCCGGGACGTGGAAACCGGCATGGCCGATTTCCAGGTAATCCTCGTTTACGACGTAAGCCGCTGGGGACGATTCCAGGATGCAGACGAAAGTGCCTATTACGAATACATCTGCCGGCGCGCTGGCATCCAGGTCGCCTATTGCGCCGAACAGTTCGAGAACGACGGCTCGCCCGTTTCCACGATCGTCAAAGGTGTGAAACGTGCGATGGCCGGTGAGTACAGCCGTGAGTTGTCAGCGAAGGTCTTTGCTGGCCAGTGTCGGTTGATCGAGCTTGGTTTCCGGCAAGGCGGGCCTGCAGGCTACGCGTTACGCCGGATCCTCGTGGACGAACATGGCCTCATGAAGGGGGAATTGCTACGCGGCCAACACAAGTGCCTGCAGACGGATCGCGTCATTTTGATGCCGGGCCCGGACAGCGAGGTGCGTATCGTCAACCTCATCTACAACTGGTTCATCAATGAGTCGCTCAACGAGCACGAGATCGCCGCACGTCTGAATGGCATGAACGTTCAGACGGACCTTGGGCGGCCCTGGACTCGGGCAACCATTCGGGAGGTGCTGACTAACGAAAAGTACATCGGCAACAACGTCTACAACCGTGTGTCGTTCAAGCTGAAGAAATCGCGCGTCACGAATCCATCTGAAATGTGGATACGCAAGGAGGGTGCGTTCGAACCCCTCGTGCCGAGCGAAACGTTCTATACAGCGCAGGGCATCATGCGGGCGCGGGCCCGGCGCTACTCGAGTGAGGAGCTTATCGAGCGTCTGCGAAACCTGTATCGAAGCCGAGGCTTTCTATCCGGCGTCGTGATCGACGAAACGGAGGGTATGCCGTCCACCTCGGTCTACGTGTATCGCTTCGGTAGCTTGATTCGTGCGTACCAGACGGTTGGCTTCACGCCCGGCCGTGACTATCGTTATATCGAGACGAACCGCTTCATTCGGCAACTGCACCCAGAGATCGTTGCCGAGACGGAAAAGAAGATTGCGGATCTCGGCGGATCCGTGTCGCGTGATCCGGCGACGGACCTGTTGACCGTGAATAGAGAATTCACTGCCTGCATCGTGCTGTCACGGTGTCAGGTGCGCAGCAGCGGCCGTAACCGCTGGAAGGTGCGGTTCGACACGAGCCTGCTGCCGGATATCACCGTCGCAGTCAGGCTGGACCAGAGCAACTCGACTGCGCTCGACTACTACCTGCTGCCGCACATCGACTTTTGGCAGCCTCGTATCAGCCTCGCGGACTGGAATCCGATCGAGTTCGAGAGCTATCGCTTTGACACGCTGGACTACTTATACGGTATGGCACAGCGTGCTCGGCTGAGGAGAAGAGCATGACTCAGCGCGAGCAGCCCGGTGAGGTTCGAATGATCCCCATCAGCCAAATCGAGGTGATCAACCCCCGCGAGCGTAATGGTCGAGTCTTCGACGAAATCGTCAGCAACATCAAGACGATCGGCCTGAAGAAACCGATCCTGGTCACGCCGCGGGCAACGGCCAGTGGCGTTGAGAAGTATCTCCTCGTGTGTGGCGAGGGGCGACTGAAGGCGTTCCGATCGCTCGGCGAAACGACGATACCCGCGCTGGTGGTGAGCGTGAGCGACGAAGACGCGTTCATCATGAGCCTGACGGAGAACATCGCGAGACGACAGTGCCGACCGCTCGAGTTGCTCGCCGGCATACGCGAGTTGCAGGAGCGCGGTTACGCGCCGAAGGCGATCGCCGAGAAGACGGGCCTCACGCAGCACTACGTGCAGGGAATCCTGACGCTGCTGCATCAGGGTGAGGAGCGACTCGTGATCGCTGTGGAGAAAGGCCGAATTCCGCTGAACGCAGCGTTATCGATTGTTGGTGCCGGCGACGACGATGAGGCGATCCAGGCCGCCCTGCAGGAGGCATATGAATCGGGGAGATTGCGCGGGCGCCAACTGATGGACGCTCGGCGCGTTATCGAGCGGAGGAAAGCGCTCGGCCGTACCGCGAATCGAAACATGACGCGCAAGGTGATGGACGTGACCACATCGAGCCTCGTCCGAACGTATCAGCATGAAGTTGAGCGGCAGAAAACGATGGTGCGGAAGGCCGAGTTTACGCAGCAGCGTTTGCTGTTCATCGTCGGCGCCCTCAGGCAGCTATTTGCGGATGAGAACTTCGTCAACCTGCTGCGCGCTGAGGAACTGGCGACTTTGCCGAAGTATCTGGCAGAACGTGTATGGCCGAGCGGGAGTCCAGCATGACCGGCGTAGCACTTGGGTTCATTCCGGAACCACTCTCTGTTCCGATCACGAGCATCCTGCCATCACGACGCACGCCTGCCGGCATGATGAACTCGCGAAAGTTCAAGCAGATCAGAAGCTCCATCGAAGAGGTGGGCTTGATCGAGCCGCTTTCGGTGACGCCGGTCGATCAGGCATCGGGCAACCACGTCCTGCTCGATGGGCATCTGCGACTGATCGCGTTGCAGGAGCTCCAGTTCAACACCGTGTCGTGCCTCGTTGCCACGGACGACGAGAGCTACACGTACAACAACCGCGTCAATCGACTATCGACCATCCAGGAGCACTTCATGATTCGTCGAGCCGTTGAACGTGGTGTGTCCCCGGAGCGGCTCGCGAAAGCGCTGTCGGTAGATGTGTCGCAGATCATCAAGAGGATGGCATTACTGGAAGGGATTTGCGCTGAAGCGACTGAGCTCCTGAAGGACCGGCAGTTTTCGCCGGAACTCGCGCGAGCTCTGCGGAAGATGAAGCCGACGCGGCAAGTCGAATGTGTCGAGCTCATGGTGGCAGCGAACAACCTGTCCGTGTCGTATGCGGAAGCGTTGCTCGTTGCGACACCGGCATCTCGGCTGGTCGAAGGAAAGAAACCGAGAAAGCTTGCAGGTGTGAGCCCCGAGCAAATGGCGAAGATGGAGCGGGAGATGAGCAATCTGCAGGGGCAGTACAAGGTGGTCGAACAGACTTATGGACAGGACGTGCTCAACCTCGTGCTCGCAAAGGGCTATCTTGCGAGGCTGCTTGCGAACGAGTCGGTACACCAATACCTACAAGCCCAACAGGCAGACTTGCTTTGCGAACTGCAAGCCGTCGTGGATACGATTGCCTTAGAGCAGCCGGCTCTCGAACCGAGTGCCTGAACTTACGCGGCTTGGCGGTACATTGTTTCGAAAATCGGCCTGCTGGTCGTGAGAATTGCGCGATCCGGAATTCGTGTGTTGAGGCGTTGCGAATTCGTCTAAAGAATCTTACCTTTGTGTCGTAATGCGTTTAAAGGGGCTCACTGCGTGTTGCAGTCGAGTGGTTCTATAGCCAAGATCGTGAAAATAATGAGCAATATGACTTGTACTCACTGCCGCACTGGGGTTCCGCGCGGCGCGACGGTTTGCACGGGGTGTCAGGCTGAAGTCGAGTATGGGCCGGCGAGAGGGCTGTTCGGTGCGGCACTCCTTGCTGCCGCGTTCGCGGGCTATCAAGCCCATCGACATCTGCCTGAATCTATGTCGGTAGGTGGTTGGGTTACGGGCGCTGTTGTGTTCGTTGGGCTGAGCCTGCTCATACAGAAGATGTTCGGCGATCGCGTCGTGTTTAAGCGCGTGTACAAGACCCGTCGATAGCTGCAGAGCTTCACCATCTCTCAGTCGGCCGCGCCTCGGCGTGGCTGGTTAAATGCACTCGTGCTGGCTTGGAATGAACGCCGTCTTCTAACTACTGCCGGCAAGTAGACCGACCGCCTCACGACGTAGCGCTATCGACATTTCGATCTGCGAGGCGGATGCCTCGCTTCGTCCTGCGAGCGATAAATACGCTTCGTGAACCGCATTCGAATGTTTGGTCAGGGCTACCAGATGTGGGCAGCTCGGTCCCCGAACCGCAGAGAGCCAGTTCTGTACGGTGCGCTCGCTCGCGCCCGTCCATCGCGTCAGTGTTTTTAACGCGCGCCGCGAACCTCCAACTTCTCCTTTGAGCGTGAGGGTGATGACGAGTGGGTATAGGGATTGCATCTCACTTAAGCAGTTTGCGCACCGATGCCCTTCTGTAGGCCGGGCGGTCGGCGCGCGCATTTTATTCCTGGCAGTAAATGATGGGGATGACATTCATATCCTTCGCGGCATGCGCGAAAGACGACAGAATCCAAAGCAGTTGTATGATATTACCCGTGATAGCCTGCTTGGCTTTTATTTTATTAAATTCAATCTCAATGGCGGATTTTGATATAAACGAGCATGATAGGATGGCTTTTCGGTGGAGCTTATAGTCTTGCAAGAGGTGTTTAACGTAGTCGTCGATCGCGGTGCAATCGCCTTTTCTGGTTCGGCTAATTTCGCTCTGTACCGAATCTTGAGAATAACTCTTGGAGAACTTTTCATCGACCTTCTTTGTGAATTGTTCCTTTGAGAAATACATATTCCCAAGATTTTTTATACCTTGGCCCACAACGTCATGAAGCTTGCTTGCGGATCGGCTAACGTCCCCGTGTTTCGAGTGGATAAAGCAAATGCACGAGTCTGCACTGTTCAGGGTAATATGATCAGCCCATTCGTTACCCAGATCATCACAAAAAATGTAATCATCATGAGCATGAATGGCCTCTGCTATACCAAACATTGAATTGGCATCAAATGCGGCTGAGGTTGATTGGATTTCGCCCTTTTCGCTAGTGGCATTCGCGATCTCGGGTTTGGCAATCAAAATATCTAGTATGCTATCGATTTCGGAAATCCCGGATGAGTCTTCGAAGCATCGCCCCATGAAATACATGTACTTGGGATCTTCGAAGCAAATGCTAAAGAATCCGTTCTTAATGATGTATTTCTGAAGAGAGATATCCTTTCCGTTCTCTGTAAGCTTGATTCTCTGAAGGGGGATGGATAGTAGTGTGATTGATTTCTCGTTCTTTCTGAGCCTTGAAGTATTTTCGTGACCCATCACCTTTAGGTCTTTGTCGACTTCATACACCTTCTCCAAAATTTCGAAGATTCGATCAAGTCGGCCCTTGTTTAGTGAAAGCAATTTTTTCTTTCGTGTTTTGTAAGAAACAGGGATGTTTTCTCTAATTATTCTGTCGTGTAGCATCGCGCTCTCGATCAAAATGGCCGAAGGCTCGGTGACGGCTAGCACTTCGTTAAGATCGACCAATTTTGCGAAAGAGTCCAAAAATGCCTTGTTTGCATTTGGATTTTCAATTAGGTGAACTTGGCCCTTTGCCCAAAGCGCGATTTCATCAAGCCTCTTCCGTTCGGAGGCCTCCACTACTCGACCAGAGTTCGCAGAAATAGTTTTTAAGTTTGAGCCTTGACGAATTTTCAGAAAATAGGGAATTGATCGCCCGGCGGCATGCGTCGACAGTAGGCCTTTTAAATCAGCGGCTTCATACGATCTTGCTCGCATCGCGCGCTCTGATATCGTCATATTGCGCAGTGCAATTTTTTGAAACTCAACTTCGTCGTCATCAAAGGTTGATGTAAGAAGCGAGTGGTCGACCGCATTGAAGTGTTCGTCGATTTTGTCGGATATATTGGTGCAGCTTTTTTTGAAGATCGATATATATTTTCCGATTTCGATTATGATGATGTACGCATATATTGTATCTTGGAAGTCCTCAGTCAAAAAATAGACCGGACGGGACGAAGGAAATGCTCTTGCAGAATACGTGAACGTGAAATCTGTATTGGGTACGATGCGCGCTTGCCTAAATTCATCGATCAGAAAATTGCTATTCTTCTCGATATTTTGAGATGCGGCGTCTAATAGGGCACCTATCGAGTCATCTGTCAACTCTGCTTTCGGGAAGTAAAATTGTGCATTCTGTGTTATGAGTAGGCGGTCTGGCATATGGTCTCCTATAGCGCTAGTCTCAATTCGATGGTCGTCGTTGTGTGATGGGGCAATGTGCAGGCGCGACCATGAGTGTCATACTAAGCTGGCGAGATGTGGCGCGTTTCTCAAAAATGTAGTTGGCGTATTTGTCGCGTACTGAACTTTATCAATCTGTATCTTTTCTGGTCACGTGTCAATATCGATGCGGCGGCAGCACTTCACGTTGTAGAAACAGCGTACAAACCTCGGGGTTCCAGGCATTGACTGGTTCGACATAGAACCCGTGTGACCGTCTTCCGCCACTAGTGCGAGGCTGACGAGTTCAGCTCGTGTTGCCTGCAGGATGGCAGGAGCCCGAGTATTAAGTAGCGTGAAATAGCCGCATGGCAAGGCGGACTATTAACTTCCATCGACAAGGAGGCTGAGCGCCTTGCGAAGTAGTTCTATCGACATCTCGATTTGTGAGTCTACGCCCTCACTCCGTCCTGAGAGCGACAAATACGCTTCGTGAACTGCATTCGAATGTTTGGCTAGGGCTACCAGATGTGGGCCGCTTGGTCCCCGAACCGCAGAAAGCCAATTCTGTACGGTGCGTTCGCTCGCGCCCGTCCACCGCGTCAGTGTTTTTATCGCGCGCCGTGAACCTCCCACTTCTCCCTTTAGCGCAAGGGCGATGACCAGCGGGTATTCGCTTCCCACCTTTGAGGTTTCGTTGTCGCGCAACTTCTTGCTTGTTTTCGGCAACATTTTTCACGTCTCCAAAACTATAGTCGTCTGATGGAGTGTCTTGACGCAGGCGGGCGTGGGGTAGCTTGCCGGAGGGAGGCAGCGTGGTCCGCTCGACGCGACAGGCAGCGCATGAGGGCTCGGATACCGAACGCCGGGCGGTCGCGTACGTCCGCATGTCCACGGAGCATCAACAGTATTCGACCGAAAACCAGCTGGACGTCATTCGCGTATTCGCGGAGACACGAGACCTCGAGGTCGTTCGCGTATATGCCGATGAAGGGAAAAGCGGTCTACGTCTCGACGGCCGGGATTCGCTTAAGGCATTGCTGCGCGATGCAGAGTCAGGCAACGCGGACTTCTCTGTTGTATTGGTCTACGACGTTAGCCGCTGGGGGCGATTTCAGGACCCGGACGAAAGTGCCAGCTACGAGATTCGATGCAAGCATGCTGGAGTGAAAGTTCTCTATTGCGCTGAGCAGTTCGAAAACGACGGGAGCCCCGTCTCCAGCATCATCAAGAGTGTGAAGCGGACTATGGCGGGGGAGTACAGCCGCGAACTCAGCGTGAAGGTTCATGCTGGGCAAAGTCGGCTGATCCGTTGCGGAAATCGACAAGGCGGTCCTGCCGGCTACGGTTTGCGCCGCGTGCTGGTTGACCACGCGAGAGAAATCAAAGGCACGCTCGAGCGCGGCCAGCAGAAATCCATCCAGACTGATCGAGTCATCTTGTCTCCCGGACCGGCAGAAGAAGTGGATACCGTTCGCGGTATCTACAGCGCCTTTGTCGAGGACGGACGAACCGAGACCGAGATAGCGGCGTCACTGAATGCCGAAGGCCTTCGGACTGATAGGGGGACGTTGTGGACGCGTGGCACGGTACATCAGATTCTCATCAACGAAAAATATGTCGGGCACAACGTTTGGAACCGCACCTCGTTCAAATTGAAACAACAGCGGGTTAAGAACCCACCCGAGCAATGGGTGCGAGCGGACAACGCGTTTAAGCCGATTGTCAGTCCCTTGTTGTTCGAAGCTGCACGGCAGATCATCATGGCACGCTCATATCGTATGAGCGATGCCGAGATGCTCGAGCGCTTGCGTCAACTTCTTCTAAAGAATGGTTATCTGTCAGGCATCGTCATTGACGAAGCTGTCGGCTGCCCGTCGAGCAGCGCGTACATGCACCGCTTCGGGAGCCTGCTGCGAACCTATGATCTGATCGGCTACTTGCCGAGTAGAGACTATCGCTACGTGGAGATTAATCGGCAACTGCGCAGACTTCATCCTCAGATCGTCGCTCAGGCAATACAAGCTATGACGGAAGCCGGAGCAGATGTCGTGAAAGATGCGCGATCCGATCTGCTATGGGTCAACGACGAGTTTCGTGTTTCTCTCGTTCTTTCGCGTTGCCGGCCGACCGCCGTCGGAAGCAATCGGTGGGTGATCCGCTTCGACAATGCGCTACTACCCGACATCATTGTTGCGGCGCGTATGGAGTTCGATGCCAAGTCGATCCGCGACTACTTCCTACTGCCCGCGGTCGAACTGCGGGTCGATATGGTGCGCCTTCAAGACTACAACGACTTTGGGTTCGAGGCATATCGCTTTGACGATCTTGATGTGCTCTGCCAACTCGGGCGTCGTGCGCCACTCAAAGGAGTTGAGTATGAATGATCGACTGGACAGACTCGGGTCAACACTCGCGCGTAGCGACGCGATTGTGCAAATTCCGGCGAACCAACTTCGAGTGCTGAACCCGCGTACGCGCAACCCATACTTCTTCTCCCAGCTAGTCGAGAACATTGCCACGGTTGGACTAAAGCGGCCTATCACAGTGGCCTACGGAGGTAAGAACGAGGAAGGAGATTGGTACGAGGTGCTGTGCGGGCAAGGGCGACTCGAGGCGCTCAAGGCCTTAGGCGAGACGATGATTCCGTGTTGCATCGTCGAGGCCAGTCAGATCGATCGCTTTTTGATCACACTGACCGAGAACATTGCTCGGCGTCGGCACTCCGCAGTGGAGCTCATGAACGGCTTGCAAGTGCTTCGAGCCAAAGGCTACACCAATGACCAAATCGCAAGAAAGACGAACTTGGATCCCGCGTACCTCAGCGGAATTCTTGTGTTGCTCGAAAGAGGCGAGCAGCGGCTGCTACAAGCCGTCGAGAAGCGCGACATGCCACTTTGGCTCGCCGTAGAAATTGCACGCTCGTCTAGCGAAGATGTGCAAGCAGCCATGCTTTCTGCCTATGAGTCGAAGACGCTGAAGGGCGAGCAACTGATACGAGTGCGGCGAATCATAAGTAAGCGGGAGGCCACAGGAAAGAAGATGGGCGGTCGACTGCACTCCAGGGACAATACGACGCCGCAGAAATTGCTCAGAACATATCAGACAGAAGTGCGAAGGAAAAAAATCGTACTTCAGAACGCGAGAATTCAGGATCAGCGTCTGCTACTCATCATCTCTGCAATCAAACGCTTCTTGTCCGACGAGCATTTTCGAACGTTGTTGCGCGCAGAAGGGATAAAGGACATTCCCGAAGCGGTTGCGACGCGACTACCTCAGGAGCTGCTGCCATGACGACCGTTAAGCGAGGTTTCGAGGAACGAATCATTGAGGTGTCGATTGAACTGATCCACCCGGGCTCACCCCTGTCCAAGGGTATGGTACTGTCGCGCAAGTTTGCCTCGATCATGACCTCGATTGAGAAGTTGGGCATCATCGAACCGTTGGCTGTTTTTCCGTCAACTGAGCGCCTGGGGCACTATGAATTGCTGGATGGGCGTTTGCGGCTTGAAGCGTTAAAGCAGCTTGGCGTTGCTGTAGCGCCATGCATGGTTTCGACAGACGATGAGGGATTCACGTTCAATCGGCATATCAACCGTCTGTCCGCGGTGCAGGAGCACAAAATGATTCGTGCCGCTCTCGCGAAAGGCGCGTCCGAAGAGCGCATTGCAGAAGTCTTGAGGACCGACGTTCGTAGTATTCGTGAGCGAGCGACGATGCTCGACGGCGTTGCACCTGAAGCTGTTTCTATCCTCAAGAACCGCCAGGTGCTTCCCAAGATATTCATTCTCCTTAAGAAAATGAAGCCATATCGGCAGATAGAAGCGGCCGAAATGATGGTGGCGGCGAACAAGTTCACAGTCCCATACTTGGAGATGATCCTCGCGACAACTAGGCCTGAAGGATTGAATGACTTCGCGAAGCCGAAGAAAAAGAGCGAGATATCGCCGGAGGATCTAGCTCGCATGGAAGCGGAGATGGAGCGCCTGCGTGAAGACTGCCAAGCTGTTGAGACGGAAGTGGGCGATACCATGCTCGCGCTGGTCGTCGCCAAAGGGTTCATGAGCCGCTTGCTCCGTAACAACAATATCCACGGGCATCTGAAACGGTATCACGGCGACTTGCTGGACAGCCTCGTCTCGACGATGGACGCTATCGCAGCCGACAATCGGGCATCAGAACAGGAGTAGGTCCACCTTCCTTTGAGGCTTGGCATTTGGTTACGTTAATCCGAGTTTCGACGGCGCGCACTGCATGGGGAAGTGGCGGTGAATTGTTTTGCCCGAAGCCTCAGAACTTTCTGTGCTCAAAAGTCGTCGGTGCGGCGGCGAAACGTCGCGTTCCGTACAATTGAGGGTGCCATGAAGAGTATCGCTCCCTGCGCATACTCCAACCTATCAGCGAGAACAATCGCCGGGCATAGAATAGTGCTGAGCGAAGCATGCGTCCCCGGCGCTGTCACAGTCCGGCCTGCTCTCCTGGTTCACTATGGGCGACCTCGGCAATGAGCAAGAGGGTAACGATATTCCTCGACATCGATGGAGTTCTACATCCAAATTCAGTGGGCGAACTCGAATACGGTCCCAACGGACCGGCGGTGGTCGGACAGGGGGTTTGTTCACTGCAGACCAAACTGGCCGAACGGGTCAGCGGGAAAGCGGTCGACATCGCAATCCATAGCACCTGGATCTATATGTTCGACCTCAAACGCTTGCAACATGAGTATCTGCGCGAGCTGAGCGCGGCTACCAAAGTTTATCTTACGAATCGACGCATCGAGAGTCGCTCGCTACGGATTGCGGACTATATGCGGAGGCGCCGACTGACGTTGGCCGATATCTTGATTCTGGATGACGCCCCCAAGGAATTCGCGTCCGCCCCGGAACTGCAATCCCGACTCGTCGTATGCGATCCAGCCCGTGGGATAGACGATCCTGCCGTACTGCAACGGATTGATGAATTCGTCTCCTAGGCGATCACAATCAATGTCAGTCGGAGCTCGATTGCGCAGGACGCGTAGACGACGTTCCATCTTGCATCGCGTAACGCAGAGCGCGGGCATCGTGTAGCGCATGGTGTCGACCGCCGAACTGCTTGTAGTAGGACTCCAGCCGGCCCTGGTCAGCCTGATCACGCACAAGCAGCCCCTGCCAGCCATTCGGTACCCCATCGAGGATGTCTAAAAGAAGATCCCAGTCCCCAGGGAAGTCCATGCAGAAGATGCCGCCCTCGAACGGTTGGAGCCATGCGAGGAGTGCCAACTGGAGGCTCGCCCGAGAGAACACTCGATCGGGGTATTGACCTAGCTGCGGCAATACCGCTTCATGGACGAACGCGCTGCACGTGTTTCGATCGAAGTCGTCGCACTCGGCATAGAACTCTCGGCCATCGTCGGCGACCAGCGCAATGCTGATCAGATCGCAGTCGACGAAATCGGTAAATTCGGTATCGACAAAAACTCGCATCGTTTGTTTCATTCCTCTTGAGCGTCTGATTGATACATGAATCGATCGGCGGCGCCCTGCGCAAGCTCGCGGAGCTTGTCCAGCGTGTGATCGAAGTGCCCTTGGTCGAACTCGTGATTCCCCGATACCGAGATGACGGGCTTGGCCGGATCGTCAACGAATGCGCGAGCCCATTCAACGCTGCGGTCCTTCGCGTGGATGTCGCCAGCTAGGCCGATGACATCGGCGCGGGCGACGGCCTCCGCATCAGCTACGGCTAGTTCGAATTCGTTGTGCAGATTGGACAGGACGAGCCGTTTCACGGCTTCGCGATCATGGTTGGATTGTTGCCTAGATTGGTTGGTGTCAGATCAAGATGTTCAATTTCGGCAGGTCGTCAGTTCATCACGACGGTTCTGCGGTTGGCGGTCCATCAGCGTCGCGCGGCAAGCCCCGCTCCATTTGATTGAGCCGACGCTCTACCGCGTGCACAAGTTCAACGAATTCAGTCCGATTTTCGACCATGTCGAAATCCGGGACGCGCAGGTAACCCTGTCTCACGCCCATTGCAAACAACAGCTCCGCCAGGTCGTCCGGATTCCGTGGCTCGAAAGATTGATGGGTGGCCAGGACATTGGCGCTCAGGCACCTTAGCCTGACGTCGTAGAACAGATTGGCAATGAAAGGCGCGACAGGTTGCAGGGAGGCGATATCCGTTTGATCGTACTCAGATGAGACGTCTGTGGAGGTCGCGCCGGTTTGAGCGCATGTAATGTCCCATAGAATGTTGGCATTGCTGTCGACGCCGCTTTCCGCGATCAGTTCGTAGATCCTCCCGGATTGGGTGACCCCACGGCGGGTCTCCGGATCAAATTTCACGATAGGGGTGCTTGCCCGCCCGCTCATGGTTTCCATGTTGTGCCCAATGAAATGGCGGAAGCCCTTGTCCGTCTCCATAACTTGCCAACGAGACAGAAATACAAGGGGCTCCAGCACAACCGGGCTAGAGTTCCAGATTCCCATATAAGCTCCTGTCGCAAGATCGGCTCACACGGTCCACGAAAGCCGAGTTGTCATGCTTCGCCGCTTACACGGCGGGAATTTCCCGCGTCGGTCTGCCTGCGGACCCAGTACTGTCGTCCACCATCGACAGATGGTCCGGTGACGATCTCGATACCATGTTGCCTGGCCCAGCCAGGCGCTTCGCGAGCGGAGATTCCAATCGCACTTGCCACCGTGAACAACGGCTGAAATTGTTCGGAAAATTTCTTCAGTTCATCAACATCGACGACTCGTGCTGCCCGGCGGCGCAGTTTGCCCGTTCGAGTCCTGATTAGCCCTACCTTGATCAGGTGGTACATCACTTCCTGTTTGACGCCGAGTCGACGAGCTGCTTCAACAATGGATATCGGGGAATCCGATTCGACCGGTATCTGCGCGGTGGAGATTACGTCGCAGCGGTTGGCAAAAATATTCCGCAACGCCGGTTGTTTGCCTCGCTCGACGGCAAGGCGCAAAGCACCGTTCGTGAGGTGGTTGAAGAATGCTGCTGACGCTTCAACAGGAACGTACAGACGCAAGGCCTCGGCTATGCTGACCGGATCCTCAAACACCGATCCGTCCCGACCACAGGCTGCCGCGATGTTGCCGAGCAAACGATCGACTGACCTCGTGTCGATCCGTGCCTCGTGTGAGGCAAGTAGACCTGCCTTCGCCAGTGCTTGGATACGTCTGGTGGACATCCCGGCGTATCGGGCCGCTGTCTTCAACGGGACCAGCGAACGTTGGATGTTTCGGAGACGTTTCAGGTTATCGTCACTGATTGCAAACTTCTGCCGTCCAGCCGGGGTTCGCCTGACTGGTGCGGTTTCACCGGTCTGCGCAAGCATGTTGGCAATGGCTGAATTTCGTGTCTTCTGCCGATTGCGTAACTCCTTGTTCGTCCGCCCGGCAGCGCCTTTTCGTTCCCAGAGCACTGCCGGCCCATGGCGCGATGAACTCGTAACGTACGCATATAGGAGGTTCAGCATCCAGCGACGTTCTGCCTCACTCAACTGCTTGCGCAGCATAGTGAGCAGGCGCGGAAAGACATCCGAGAGCAGGGGAACGTTATTCACGCCTGCCTGAGGGGCACGAAGGCGGTCAAGCAATTCGAAACAAGCCGACCGATCGGCGATTAGTGATGCGCCGGCAGTCACCAGGAGTTGTTCGACGTTCTCTGTTCGACGCGAGGCCCTCTTCAATGGTTTGCCTTGAAGTCCGAACTGTGAGAGTGCCCCTAGGAAACGAGCGAGGCTCCATCTTTCCCCAACGGACAGAAAGGCGGTACTCGAAGCGATTTGCTCGTCGATCAGCTTCAGGACTTCGTCTGAAAATTTGTCGACGGTCGCTTCTTGCAATGGTGCGCCGCATGCGCAATTGGCGAAGCGAACCTGTTTCCAGCGCAACGTCCGCCGGCACGCGGCGCACACTGAAGTGAGCCAGCAGCGATGCGCCAAGCACGCTGCCGGCCCGGAGTACCAGTCCTCCCGCCAATTGCATCCGGAGTCGGACAAGCAACGCGGGCACCAGCGGGCGATGCCATGAGCCTTCGGGAGGCTGAAATCCAAGCAGTCCAACCAACCAGGGTTGGACAGTCCGTTGGCGAATGCGACCCGCAAGCGGTAGCCAAGGAAACTTTCATCCGCGCCTGCCATAGGTCGCACCAGGAACCGCCCTGAAAACAGGGCGACTCCTCGGGAGCGCCAAGCTACGTGGTGGATTGATTTGTGGTTCATTCCGGCAAGAGGGAAAGCTGCTGCGATGATCGTTTCAACTGTGCCCGGTTGGCACCTACGTCCGTCTTGGACTGATGCAGTCTTTCGATTGCCGTCCAATCAATGAAGTAGGCAGATAGGCCTGGATTTTCCAGTCGACGGAAGATGGGAAATTCGCCAGATAGGACTTCCTTCAGCACTTCTCGTGAACTTGATGTATAGGGCCCCTGCCACTGCAACCATGTTCCGAACAACGGTTGTAAATACACAGGGCCGGCCGGACAAGGCTGCGACAAGTCCTCTAGCCGGCGACACAGACCTGCGAGGTGCGTTCGATAGAAATATGTCTGCCCGCTGACTGTCAGCGGCTGCGGTAGGCCGGAATTCATTAGCGTGAGGCAACCGTGCCGATTGATATGCAATTCCTTCATTACCTGCTCGCGGGTTGCGACGGATTCGTACCATCTGCGGCATGCTTCCACTGCCTGGGGTGGGAGAAATACGAGTCGCTTGCTGCCGTGATGGACAGTGACGGAGCCTTGAATGATGTTTTCCCGGATGAAGTGTCGAATATGCCCTCTTGAACATTCAATGAGCGCAGTCGCTTTTTCGAAGCTTACGTACCCGTCGGGTACCCCATGACCCGGATGGAGTTCTCCTTGGGTTTGTGGAGCAGTGCTTTTCTGGCCGCTCATCAAAAATCGCCGCCTCAAGTCTGCAATCGGCAAACTCGAAAGGCATGTGGGTCTGTGAGATTCATCGAGCAGCATGCGACGTAGTCGAGCGAGCACGGTGTTGCGATGTGATGAGTCGGTGATCTGGTCTAGGAAGTCGCGAATTCCGTCCGAATTCGGGACCAAGGAAAGTTGGTTCCTCTCGACCAGTTCTGTCAGTCGGGTCGACCGAGGGGCATTTATGGGCAGAGATTCGGACTCTGGCGTGGCGATTGCCAGGGCATCGAGTAGAGCCTGCAGAAACAAGATGTGAGTGAGCCCCTCGAAAGCGCCGGACAGATCGCCGTCAAGGATTAGCCGTTCGAAACCCGACCACAATCGATCAACATGCCGTCGCTCGCTGGGCATTGGGCACACTGCACCGTCCCAGAGCTGCTCATCCGTGACATCCGTGATCAGATGTTTGTCGTCTTGCTTATAGCCCCGGGTCATCACAGGTTCGGCGAGATCATCTTTCAGACGGACATGGTGGAGCGTGCAGACCTCAAATGCATTGAGGCGCCAGCGCGAACGAATGTGCCTGGACTGAACCATGCATTCCGGGCAATACCGGATTTTGTTTACGCGAGTAACCACGCTCCATCGTGGCAGCGTGGTGTCGCTCCAAATCGGATAGCCGTCAGGTTTGCTCCCGGCCGTGACGGGAAGCGTTGGGCGAAACCGTTCGAGATCGCTGAGCCTTGGACGGCGAATGCCATTTGCCCTGGCGACGCGAAAAAGATAGGTTTCGATCCATTCGTCAGGAAGGATTTTGGGGCGACATAGTGGTAGACGAGAAGTGTTGGACGTCATCATGTCAGCGCTCCACCGGTGAAAATGGTTCACCGGCCTTCACGAGCGGCGTCGTATCGAACGCCTCGTGGAATGGGTTCCGGTTATCTGGTGAGCCTGGATAGATGACTGTCCGGAATGCCTGCGCGAGAACGCTGTCTGTCAACCTGGGATCAGGCTGGTCGTATGCCAGTTCGACAGCGCGGACTAGGAGCCTTCGGATATCGCGAAGACGCCCATCGGTCGCAAACGCAAACAGGCGAGTGATGACTTCACCAGAGATGTCAATCGCTGGGAGGTCCCGTAGAAATTTTTTGAAGGTCGCAAGTACATTGCGAAACTCAAGCTCGACAGATGTGATGGCTACGGACAGTCGCTTGATCTCGATAACCTCCCGGAACCGTTCGCGCAGTTGGTCATTCGTGTCGAGCAAGCGCGTTATTCTGGGGATGCCGGCTAGTACAAACGACACTCGTGTAGCGTCCACCAATCGTTTGATCCAGTCGGCAGCAGTGTGGAGGGTTTTCTCTCCTCCTCTGTCGATCAGGTGATTGGCCTCGTCGATGATCACGAGCCGAACACGGCACTGTTTTATGAGAAAAACCAGTCGGGCCGTCAATTCCACTTCTCGACCCGTACTCCATTTCGGATCCCCTAGCGCCCGCAGGAGCGTGTGTGCCAGCGTTTTAGGTGTCGGGGATGGGCCAAGTACCACATACAGTACCGGTACCTCGGTGAATTCCTCGTGTTCGATCGGAGGATGTTTCTTCGCGTAATTTTTAAGCAGAGTTGATTTCCCAACGCCGGACTCACCGATTAGCATGATGTGGTCGGCTTCCTCAAATGCGCACTGATACGCACGCACGCGATCCAATGAAGCCGATATTCGCTTGACGTGAGGGAATATGATGAATCCTTTTCGAATATTCTGAATGGTTGCTGCGCACGCGGCGTCATTCGTCATGATCGACCTCAACATTGAAGGTGTCGACTTCAAACCCGGTTAACTCATTGGAATCCGAATTGAGAGCGCCTTGAGGAAGATCATTCTGGGGTACAGGCGCGATGGGAGAGTGACGATTGACGGACTTCGATGTAATGTGGGATTGACGCGCGCCTCGTTTGCGCTCCTTGAGCTTCTTTGATTGCATCGCCTCGATGCTCATCTCGCGGATCATTGCCTCTCCATTTGCCCTCGTTCTTTGGTGCGGATCGGAGTTTTTGTATTGGTTCTTCACCGTCTTGGCTTGCTCGACTGTCAGGTTGTGGTACCTATCGTCGGTATTGACGGCGTGGATGTATTGGTTCTCGATCGGATCCCAAACATAGATTACGCCAGCGTTCTCATACGGAGCCTTGATATGTACCTTTGATTTCTCTGGCAACATGCGCCGCAAGGCCAGCAACTCCTGGGACACGTACCGAAATGTGTTGAAGTCGACGCCGTAGTGCTGCAACTCGCGTTCGGCATGTTCGCCGAACTCGATGCTGAGATCAGCGGCGTTACATTTCAGCAAGGGGGGATTCGCAGTGGCACCTTCCTTCCAAACGTCGATAGGCGCGCGGCCGCCTAGACCTTTGTGAGGCCTCATGTGATAGACCGTGGTGATCCAGACATGAACCATCTCATTGAGTTTATCGAACGTGATGCATGCTTCGTCTTCCGCCTTGAAGCCGATACGTTGGTGAACCTTCGCGAGAGTCGTTCCTGCAAGTTTGTGTATGAAGGAGTAATTGAACGTCCTGAGAAAGCGTTCAACGAATGGCTTGTCGTTTGGGTCGCGCGATGCAGCGTACTCACAGACCACGCCCAGATTGGTCAAGGCATCGACGACTGCACGGGCATGCATTTCGCGCCCATTGTCCATGAGTAAGCGTTCCGGCCAACCATGGCATGGCCACTCAGGTAGTTCAGGAAATCGTTCTCTCAGATAGCTCTTGGGCATCATGGCGTGCCGCAGCGCTTCGAATACAGCGTGGACCCCATGCCCGGCGGAACTGATGCAGAAGCCCAGAACGCATCTGGAAAATCGGTCGATGACAACGGTGAACATCGGCCGATCGATGGCGTTGCCATTTGCGTCCGCGTACAGTAGATCTATCGGCGTATGGTCGATTTCCACAATTTCGAGGATTCGTGATACCTTCCGAGCCCGATATTGATCCGCGAATCGGCGCCGAGCTTCGCGCTCGCCATAGCGAGCTGTTGTTCTGTCGTATGCATCAATATCATGGATGCGCCTTTGAATAGTCCGGAGCCCTGGTGCCTTGAGCCATTCGGACTCGATACGCGTCGTGTTTTGTCGCTGGATTTCGAGGAATACCGCATTATGGACTTCTTCTGCGGTTCCGGTTTTGCTGTTGAGGAAGGCCGTTTCAATCTTTTCGTGGATGATGCATTCCACAATCAGATCTAGCCTTGATTTTCCCTTTCCGCCCCGATGTTCCGACTGATCAATCAACGCGCGGATGTCGCAATGTGCAATACGGTATCGGCGACGCCAGCGATATACAGTGGTTTCATGAGGTGGCGTAGCATCGGCGAGATCCGCTGCCACTTTGTGGATTGCCGGACGAAGCGCCGACCGAGGACCTTCGAATGCGCCCATTCGATCGAGCATTACTAGATAGTTGACTCGTCGGCGCGTCTCGAAATCTCCGCGCTGGCCAGCGGATGTGCAAGCCTCTAATGCGTTCTTGAAAGTGCTGCGTTTCGGGGAGCGTTGATATTGCTTGCTGTTAATCGTACGCAGATATCCTCGCAAGTATTCTTCAAGAAGGTCTGCCTCATTGTGATTGGAGACCCCCCCCGTCACTGTGTTTTCCAGTTGGGCTACGTCATCTTGTACGCGCATGATGCGAAATGTCCCTTCACCCCTGAAGACGATTTGATCCTTGGTGAAATTGGCCATGGTCTATCTCCAGTTATCGAATCGAGACGGGCAGCAGGTCGTCCGGGTCGCGTTTCATGATCCGGTGAAGGAAAGCGTCACACTCACGCTTCGCACCCTCCCATTGCTGCTGTAGCTCTGCAGGCAAATGTGTTCCGTTTTCTGGGTCCCAGAGCGTTGCGTCGATGTTGGGTCGATACCGCCCGCGTATTGGACGCGCTTTTAGAAGCAGCTCGAGCTGGTGCTGCAGATCGTTGTCGAGGTCACTTAGCAAAACGATGTGGAAACGATGACCACATTGCCGGAGATATCGAGCGGCGGCGGAAAGTCGAGCGATAGCTTGCGAGTTTGAAGTGAGTGACTCGTCATCCTTGACCTCGAGGAACACCGTTCCGACGGCAGTATCGATCTTCACGTCAGGCGTATAGCGCCGTCGGAACGTGCCGTCGGAGTATTCGAAGACCTGCGGTTGTGTTTCGATTGACTCAACTGATGGGGCTATCTCCAGGATGCGTAACGTCTTTTCCTCGATGCGGCTCTCGAACTGAGCCGACTTAGCGGACTTCCGACTTGGGAAGGTTCCTCGTCGACCTTGGCCAGAGACGGTCACGATGCGACGCACTCGACGCGATGAGGCGTGAATAAGTAAGATTTGGGATATTGCAGGCACGAGTTCTCTCCGTCGCGTCTCGTGGAGACGCTTACGTTTCGGGAATACGCCACCCTTCGACAGCAATGTGATGTCGAAAAGAACCTCGCGTACGGGCGAGCGAACTCAGAAATTCGATCAAATTTGATCGAATTTCTAGGTGGTGCAAATCGTAGAGAAAAAGCGGGGCTTGACGCTGCGGTCAGATTGGTAGAGACTCGGCTTTGTCGGGAGACGAATCGCTACTGATTCTGATCCAAAGCGCTACAGGCCTTCGGCTTCGTGGCGCTTTTCTTTTTACATGGCTCCTCCTTGGCTGGTTGGGCCGATCGGCATCTTGCGATTTCGTCGAATCGCTGCATGCACGTGAGCAATCGCCTCCATATCTTCCTCTGACAGACCCTGGTCACGCACCAGGTCAGCAATGACCTGGTATTTGTACACGGGCAGTGGATCTGACAAATGAATGTAGCGCTGAGAGCACGTGGCGACCGTCACGAGTTCCTGCTTTCCATCTACATCCAGGTTTAACGCATCCCCTAGTTGCTCGATGAACGCAACGCCGTCAGGCGTGCGAATCCCTCGCTCGATCGCACTGATGTAGGCGTCGTCGACGCCCACTCGACGAGCAAGCTCCGTCTGCGTGATGCGGAGCTCCCGCCGGCGAGTGCGTACGAAGTTTCCAAGATTTGTCACGGTGATATTCGACGGCAAGATGATGTTTAGGCGAGTCTCGAGCCTAGCTGGATTAGAGAAATTTCGCAAAGTCAGGACTCTTATATTTTTTCGGAGCAGTTCTTGAGGAAATTGCACAGTGGAGTGAAGATTTGCTATCACTTAAGAAAGACATATCTTTTATGATGCAAATTAATATACGCTTTTTGATCCACACCGCGGACTGGCTACAAGCGACATGTCGCACGGCGGTACGCGGAGCGCAATCAAGCGGGTACGCCAAAATTTCGCGAGCTCGTTTGAAAGGGCAGGTCAGGCCCTACTGGATCAACGTTGCTGCCGCTCTGGTCCGCATGGTTTCGCATAGTAGACCGCGGTAGCTAGCTGTATGGTGTAGGCTGCGCAAGCAGACCTAGTGACGAATGACGGCCATCTCGACCGCGACGAAACCTCGGTCCGAATCGCGCATACGGTCACATCGAAGTCGCCGTGCGCCGTGGTGTGACGCTTCGGGATTTGGTCGACCTTTTGATTGCAGGCGGCCTCAACATGACATTGCGGAGATCAGAGTCGGTGCTGCAGCGGCTCCGTGCGGAGCGAAAAGAGATGCATGAGGATGCATTGGCGGATACGTTGTCATCGAGAGCCGGTTGGTCCGCGGATACGGACGCTCGCGGACCGACTGGTGGGGACGGAGTGCGGAACCGAATCCACGTCCGTTTGCTGGTGACGGCATGGATTCGATGACTTGGTCGGGATGCCGATCAGCTTAGCGGTTCCGTCCGAGCAATCTCCCTCCAGCCACGGTCGAACGTGAACGTCCGCACATGTGCGACGGGGTTCTGAATCCTGAGCACGCGCGCTTGTGTCGGATCTGTCGCGTACTCGACAATGTACAGCCAGTACGCGTCGCGTTTTTCGCGGGCGCAGTCAAATTGCGTGTGTGACAGCCCCACGGGCCGATCTTGCAGGCTGCCCGTCATCGACTTCACTTCGACCCACCGAATCTGCTTGCCGCCGCTGTCAGTCTCATAGAGGTCAAATCCAGGGTTACCGTCGGGCGTGCGACGCAGTGCTGGCTCAAGGCCAATGATTAATTCGATGGCATGCCCTTCGATTTGCATTCGCGCTGCTTGATCGAGGCCATCGGGATCTGGCTCATCATTGTCTGGATGTGTACCGACGTAGGAGATGAAGGGGCGTCCTCCGGTTTGGCCGGGTATCCTCTTCCCATGGCTGCCGCCGTTTCCGTTGCCTTGGCCACCCGAAACGCTGTGGCCACCTGAGCCGCTGCGCGTGCCTCCGTTGCCTAGGCCGCTGCCGCCAGGACTACCAGTGCCGGTTTGGCCCTGGCTGCCACGTCGCGCGTCACTGCCTACGCCGTCGCCCCCATCAGGGTCGGGTGTACCAGGCGGGATTTCCGGCATGTCGTCGCCGTACAGATCTTTCGCGTTGCCGTATACGTCGCAGTCGGATTGCGCGTCGGTCACCGGCTCGGCGTCTGTCAATGGTTCGGGTTCAGATGGTGGATTGGTAATGCCGAGCCGGGAAGTCAGATCGGCCACGTTAGTGATGCCGAGCTTGCGCAGCAGATCGAGCGCCGCCGGATCGATGCCCGCTTCCTTCGCCAGTTGATCGATGATTGGCGGTTTGAAGGCTATTTTGGTCAGCAGGAAGGGGTTAGGTTTCCAGCCAAGGGTGTCGAATACCACTAGGCCCGGGGGAACCAGTTCGCCATCGCCGTTCGGCACCCAAGCCACTTGATTGAGCGTCCGGATAAAGATGGCGTCGAATCGGGCCGTCTTTGTCTCGTGGGAATAGCCCCATTTGTAGGAGCCGTAGAATGTGGCAGTGCCGCGTGCTTCGAGGTCGGTTAGCGCTTCCCACAGCACTTTCACTCTGGCTGCTGCCTCTGTGGCTTTCAGCGTGGGCAAGAAGTCTAGGAGCTGTGTGAGCCCGCGGATGGTGAAGTCTTCCGGTTGGTGTTCCCAGCTCGCGCGCTCAAGACCAGTTTCTTTGCGGATCTGTGCCTTCTCGGAGTATCCCAGTCTCGATGGTGTCGCTTGTGGAATGAGGTAGCGGCTTGCACCGCATGACACCAGTAGGTCACGGATGTCTTCGCCGCGCAGACAGTCGTACTCGTTGTCGACGATTAGGATGCCGGGTACGCCTGCGAAGAGCTGCTGCAGGCGGTCGGTGGCGATGTAAATGTCGCCTGGCTTGGCGACATAGGCCTCACCGTCGCCGGTGTCCACCACCATCACAAAGTTGGTATCACGCAGGGCGGAACGGAGCTTTTCCTTCTGCGCGGTCGAATCGGTGCCGAAGGCGGCACGGATGCGTTCGATGTCGGCAGCGTAGACATCGCTGTCCACGTCCACTTCGTCCAGCCGATATTTCGGCAGGACGTTCCAGATCACATCATCCACTGGGTCGGGTTCGGTGATCCCCAATGAGCTGAGAAAAAGACGCACCTCGGGAGTTGCGCACACTGCGCGGCGCATCGTCGGGAAGCTGGTGGCGATGGTGCTGGGCAGGAAGGCCTTGGTTTCACCGTTCTCGCGGGCGACGACGTGGGTGCCATCTTCGAGACGGATGAGCGGAACGGTGTCGAGATGTCGACGCAACGCCTTCTCTTGGCCACTCAGGAACTCGTACAGCCGCAATACCCACTCGTCGGGTTGCGTTTCGAGGAATGACCTGGTCAGGCTTGGCACCAGTTTTGTCGGCGTGATCTCGTCGATATCAAGTTCGCGCATAAGGTACTGGCGAATTTCGGGTGCCTTGTCCTGGGTGATATCGCCAGACAGCCAAGCGGCGGCCTCCAAGCCAAACAGCTCCGCAACCTGTTTGGGGCTGAGCAGCTCACGCAACTCTTGCGTGCGCGCCAGTTTTGCCTGATGGGCGGTCACGTAGTCGCCGTCGAACGTGGGAAGCAACGTCTCACTCTGAAATGCCACGTGGACGGCATCGAACATCGGCGCAAACCGCGAGCTTTGCGGAAACTTCTCGCCGTCAAGCGGCAGGCAACGCAGTGCAGAGACATCCAGCATCGCTTTGTCTCGCATCCAGCGCATCGCTTCCACCAGCAGGCTCGCCGTTTCCTGAACCAGATGCTGGTTCCATGGGTCAGCGGGCGGAATGTTGTCCCGGCTGGGCGTGGTGCGATATGGCCCTTGCACGAGAAAGCCGAGATGGCTTTCGACCACGGTCGGAAAGAAGACCACCAACGGCGACTTGGCCAGTGGCTGTACGGCCCAGCGGCCGGGCGAGTCCTTCACCGCAATCAGCGAGAAGGCGATTTCCACTCGCCCGACCATCCGCATGTTGGTGGAGAACACGTTGCGGTGGAATATCAGCCAGTTCTGATCGACTTCGGCTTGATCGCTTTCCTTACCAATTACGGTGACGTGTTGGACGTTGGGCCCGAGCGATTCCGGGGCGTTGCGCAGATAGAACCCGGACGGGCCACCTTCGACGCTCCAGTTGATCTCGTCGATGTGGCGAAGGAACAGGAGCGCGCCGGGACCCAGATGCCGGAACCCTGCTGTGATGTCCGGTGGTGCGGTCGTGTCCTCTGGCTTCAGGGGTAGGATGATTTGCGTTTCGTCCGCCTCACGTGCCGTGCGGTCCGCCCGTTTTGGGAATACATACCCCTCAATGGTGAAGTCCTCATCGCCAGAGTGAATCTCCGGAAGATCGGTGACGGTGTAAACAGACTTAAAGCCAAGACCAAAGCGGCCTATCGAGGACTCATTCTTAGTGCTCTCGGCGATGTCACACACACTTCGGACGTCTGCTTCGTCGAACGGTTTGCCGAAGTGAGATAGCGTTAGGCGCGTTGGGGTCAGCGTGAACGCCACCTTGCGCGACCCGTACCGGTCGCTGCGCCGACCGAGGGCGTCTTCAGCGTTTTGCAGCAATTCGAAAATGAAGTGCGTGCGGTCGTCGTACAGTCCTGCTGCCAACCTCCCCGATTTCTGAGCGCCTTTGGTGCCGTAGCTCTCCCGATTTTCCTCGCAGATTCCCTTGTAATTCGATGCCACCGCCGCCCCTATCGGTAAGGCATCCACTTGATGCCAAGTTTGCCCAAGTCTGCCAAATCGCGAAATATTATGACAAAATATGACAGCAAACCAAGCTTGGTGCAAATGATATGGGGAAAGCCAATGACCGACCAGCCGAACGAAATCCTCACGATTGACGAGGTTGCCGCTTATCTGAAGGCAGGTAAGCGTACGGTCTATCGCCTTGCAGCGAGTGGCAAACTGCCGGCGTTCAAGCTCGGCGGCACTTGGCGTTTCCGTCGCGGTGAGCTGGATCAGTGGATCGCCAGCCGCATCGGCAAGGCGATTGTGGATGACGACGAGGGGGCGGAATGACCTCCAGTGCTACCGGGCTCCAGTCCAAGGCGAACCCCCAGCAGCTCGAAGCTATCCTTGCTACTGACGGCCCGGTGCTCATCATCGCCGGGCCAGGCTCTGGCAAGACATTCACGCTGGTCGAGCGCATCGTCTACCTCATTACACAGAAAGGTGTCGCTCCGGAGTCGCTGTTTGTCGTCACCTTCACCGATAAGGCCGCGCGTGAGCTGACCACCCGTATTTCCAACCGGCTGGCCGATCTGGATATCAAGTTCAATCTGAACGAGATGTACCTCGGTACCTTCCATTCGATCTGCCTGCGGCTGCTGGAAGATTTCCGCGAGTTCACGCGCCTTAGGCGCAGCTTCACGTTGTTCGACCAGTTCGACCAGCAATACTTCCTCTACCAGCGCATCAAGGACTTCCGTGAACTGCCCGACGCGCAGCTCGTCATGGACGACGACCAGTCCGGTCGCTGGAAGCAGTCGGAGAATCTGCTCAAGTGGCTCAACAAGGTCAGTGAGGAAGCCCTCGACATCGCCACGCTCGCGGCGGCCCCCGAAGTCGAAATCCGTGCGCTTGCTGCGTGCTTCGCAAAGTATCAGGAACTTCTGCACGAGAACAATTCGCTCGACTTCTCCGGCATCCAGTATGAGGCGCTGCAACTGTTGGAGAAGCACCCAGAGGTGTTGGCGCAATTGCGCGAGAAACTGACCTACTTGATGGTGGACGAGTACCAGGACACCAACACTATTCAGGAGCGCATCCTTCTGCTGCTGGCGGGCGAACGCCGTAATTTGTGCGTCGTCGGTGACGACGATCAGGGCTTGTACCGCTTTCGCGGGGCCACCATCCGCAATATTCTGGAGTTTCCTGCGCTGTTTCCAGAGGAGCAGTGCAAGCGCGTCACGCTCTCGGTCAACTACCGCTCGCACCCGGACATCATTCGCTTCTACAACGAATGGATGCGCGAACAGACGTGGGACGACGGCACGCGCGTGTTCCGCTTCGCCAAGCAGATCGTGCCGCGCGAGGACGACTTTCCCGACGTGCCTACGGCGGTGCGGCTGGCCGCTACCGACAACAAGGACGAAACCACCAATTGGCACGCCGAGGTGCTGGCCTTCCTCAACGGTCTGAAGGCATCGAACCATTTGTCGGACTGGAATCAGGTCGCCTTCCTGTTCCGCTCTGTCAAAAACGACAAGGTGGTTGCCCTGGCCCGCTTCCTCGAAACCGAGGGCGTACCCGTGTTCTCGCCTCGCTCGAACATGTTCTTCGAGCGAGAGGAAGTCCGTCTGGTGGTCGGCGCGCTGATCTTCCTGTTCCCACAGTTCCCCAAAGTGCGGGCTTGGGCCGAAGGCGTCACGCTGCCCATCTGGGACTACTACGACCACCAGTGCTTCGCCGTCTTCGCCGCGGAGCTGCGCAAGCCAGAGAACAAGCCCCTGCTGGATTGGGCGCGTCCGCTGGCCAAACGCCACGCCGTGCTCACGCAGAATACTGACTACGCCTTCTCCGGCCTGTTCTATCAACTGCTCCAGTTCCCGTTGTTCTCGCGCTTCCTCACTGACGAAGCAGTGCAAGGCGTGGACAAGGGCCGCGCGGCACGCAACCTTGGGACTTTCTCCAAGCTGCTCACCAAGTTCGAGTACCTGCACTACGTCAGCGTGTTGAACCCGGAGTGGCTGGAAAAGAACATCCGCGACCTGTTCAACCAGTTCCTGCGCTTCCTGGTGGACGGTGGCATCGGCGAGTACGAGGATGAGGCCGAGTACGCGCCCAAGGGCTGCGTGTCGTTCCTCACCATCCACCAGTCGAAGGGGCTGGAGTTTCCGGTCGTCGTTTGTGGCTCGCTGGAGGCGGTACCGCGGAAGCAGTATGGCGAACTCGACGTGCTGCTGGAAGACGGGGGCTACCTTTCCAAGGAGCGCTTCGAGCCGCTTGACCACATCAAGAATTTCGACTTTTGGCGGTTGTTCTACACGGCGTTCTCCCGAGCCCAGAACCTGCTTGTGCTGGCCGCGCAGGAGCGGCAGGGCCGGGGCTTGGGCAAGTCGCCGTCGAAATACTTCGAGCGTTTGTTCTACGAGCAGCCGAGTTGGCGTGACATTGACCTCTCGACGCTGAACTTCGAGGCGGTCAAGCAGATCAACCTCAAGCGTGAATATTCCTTCACCTCGCACATCACCGTGTTCGAGAACTGCGCCGAGCAGTACCGCTTCTTCAAGGAACTGGAGTTCGCGCCCATCCGTGAAAGCCCGATGCTGTTCGGTACTCTGGTGCATCAAACCATCGAGGACATCCACAAGACGGTGCTGCGAGGCGAAGAGGGCAGCCTCAACCGTGAAGCCATTGAAGGCTGGTTCTCGGCCAACTACGCCATGCTGTCGAAGAAGGAGCGTGTGTATCTCGCGCCGTCGTCGCAGCAGGCGGCGCTGCTGCATGTCCTACGCTACTACCAACGCGAGAACGGCAACTGGGATCGCATCAAGGAGGCTGAGGTCGAGATTTCGCTGGTCAAGGATCAGTACATCCTCAAGGGCAGCGTTGACCTCATACGGGGCGAGCAGGATACGGTCGAGATTATCGACTTCAAGTCGGAGAAGAAGCCCGACATGGAGAAGGATCGGGATCGCCTTCGGCAGTACCAGCACCAGTTGGAGGTGTATGCGCATCTGGTCGAGGAGCGCACCGGCCAGAAGGTCAGCCGGATGCACCTGTATTACACCGGCGAAGACGGCGGCAACCCCTACGTCTCGTTCAACAAGGACGATCGCGCCATCGGTAAGACCATCGCGCGCTTCGATGACATCGTGGCGCGCATTGAGCGGCAGGACTACGGCATCGTCGCGCGACCGGCCAAGCTGTGCCAGAACTGTGACATGCGCGTCTACTGCGACAACAAGAATTGGAAATTCAGGAACACAAACTAATGACAAAGACGAGCACGCTCACGCAGGAAAGCCTGCAATTTGCCACGCCCGACGGTGGCGCGACCAACGTCGCAAAGTATGAGTTCGAGCCGATCAAGGGCTACCCGATGTTGAACTGGCGCGGCAAGCGCCCGTTTACCTCGACGCAGTATTACCCGGCGCAGTTGAAAGAAGTCCACGGCGAGGAGGTGGACGGGTGGCGCAACAAGATTTTCTGGGGCGACAATCTGCAGGTGATGAGCCATCTGCTCAAGGAGTTCCGGGGCCAGGTGGATCTGATCTACATCGACCCGCCGTTTGACTCGAAGGCGGATTACAAGAAGCGCATCAAGCTCAAGGGCAGATTAGCGGAAGGCGACCAGAGCTCGTTCGAGGAAAAGCAGTACGGCGACATCTGGAACAACGACGAGTACCTTCAGTTTCTTTATGAGCGACTGGTGCTGCTGCGCGAGCTTTTGACAGTCAACGGTTCAATCTATGTCCATTGCGACGCCAACCGTGGGCATTACATCAAATGCCTCATGGATGACGTGTTTGGAGCGGGGAATTTCCGGAACGAGATCATTTGGAAGCGTACCGCGGCAAGGGCCGACTCCAAAACCTACAACCATGTGCATGACACGCTGTTCTTCTATACGAGAGGGGAGCGATTCACATGGAATAAGCAGTTTACAGAGCACAGCGAAAACTACCTGAGCAGCAAATACAACAATGTCGACAAGGATGGACGACGCTACACGCTTGACAACATGACAAGCCCGAATCCTCGGCCAAACATGACCTATGTTTGGAAGGGGTTTCAGCCGCCGGAGAATGGATGGCGATACAGCGTTGAAAAGATGACTGAGCTGGATGCGCAAGGCCGCATCTGGTACCCCGACGATACAACCAAGCGGCCACGGCTTATTCGCTACTTGGATGAATCGGACGGTCGCCCGCTGGATTCGGTTTGGACAGACATCTTTCCGGTCAACTCGCAAGCTAGCGACCGGCTCGACTATCCAACCCAGAAACCCGTTGATCTGCTAGAGCGCATCATCAAGGCATCCTCGGATGCCGGATCGCTCGTGTTTGATTGCTTTATGGGATCTGGCACGACGCAAGAGGCCGCGATGCGCCTTGGCCGCCGCTTTATCGGCGCGGACATCAATCTGGGGGCAATTCAGACGACGGCAAAGCGGCTGATCGGTGTCGCCGACGTTTTGCGGCAGACGCCACTTGATGATGAGGCCAAGCACTTCACGGGCTTCGAACTGCATAACGTCAACCACTACGACATCTTCCGCAACCCCGTCCAAGCCAAGGAACTGCTGATCGAGGCGCTGGAAGTGCAGAAGCTGGAGTTCAGCACCGTATTCGACGGCGAGAGGGACGGGCGCATGGTCAAAATCATGCCCGTCAATCGAATCGCCACGCGCGCCGACCTGAACGAGCTGATTGCGGGCTTCGACTACAAGGCGTGGGAGCGCAAGCAGAACGAAAACCCTAACCGCCCGGTCGAGAAGATCGCCCTGGTGTGCATGGGCCACGAGCCTGACCTGCGCGCGCAACTGGAACTAGCCGCCAAGCCCTTCAAGATCGACGTGGATGTGGTGGACATCCTACGCGACAAGGCCGATCTGGAGTTCAAGCGAGACTCGCAGGCCAAGGTGTCCATCAAGAAGGGCAAGCTGGTCATCGAGAAGTTCTACCCGATGAACCTGCTGCAAAAGCTCTCGCTCCAGAAGGAGTCAGTCGAGGACTGGAAGGAACTAGTCGAATCGGTGCTGATCGACTGGAACTACGACGGTGCGGTGCTGCAACCGGCGGTGGTGGACATTCCAGGCAAGAATGAACTGGTCAACGGCGAGTACAAGGTGCCAGAGGACGCCGGGACCATTCGCGTGAAGATCACCGATTTGCTTTCAGAATCGTGGGAAGGGAGCGTCAGCAATGGCCACTAAACGCTTGGTAGTTAATGGCAACGGCAAGGTGGCCAGCTCGGGTGCATCATTAGATTTCGCCTTCTTCCGCTTTCTGTGGCAGTTCTACAAGGACAACCGAAGTGTGGTCCGCCAGAACTACAAGGAGCTGACGCGCAAGTTCCTCGACTTCAATAATCCGGAGCGCAACCCGAAGGCTTTCCTCCGCCAGCCGCAGTTCGAGGCGCTGGAGACCTACATTTTTCTGAAAGAATTTCTGGGTAACTCCAAGGTCGAGGAGGTCTTCAAGGCATGGTATGAGCGTAGCGGCAAGTTCGAGGGGCGCAAGTTCGGTTCCTTCCTCGGAACCGCAGGGCAAGAGATGTTCCAGTTCGGCGAGACGGACGAGCTGGAACTGAGCTCGTACAAGGTGCTGTTTGAGAAGATGCGCAAGAACTCGCGTGCCTACCCGAATTACATCTTCGCGTTGACGATGGGGACCGGCAAAACCATCTTGATGGCGACCTGCATCTTCTACGAGTTCCTGCTGGGCAACAAGTTCGAGAAGGATGCGCGCTACTGTCACAACGCCCTGGTGTTCGCGCCGGACAAGACGGTGCTGCAATCGCTGAAGGAGATCGAAGCGTTCGACCTGACCCGCGTGGTGCCGCCGGAGTACGTCAACTTCCTAACCACGCACCTGCGTTTCCACTACCTTGAAGAAGCAGGTACGTCCCTGGACACGTTGGATCGCTCGCGCTTCAACATCATCGTTTCCAACACACAGAAGATCATCCTCAAGCGCCAGCACAAGGAAAGGACTTCCATTGACAAGCTGTTTGGCGCTACTGCCGACACGCTCGCGGTCACCGGCGTCTATGCCGATGCCGTTGACCTCTACAACTTCGATCAGCCGGAAGAAGAGGGCGAACTGACCACCAACCAGCGGTTCGAGAAGCTGCGCCGTCTGGAGCAGTTGGGAATCTACGTGGACGAGGCTCATCACGCCTTTGGCAAGGCGCTCGCCAAGGACATGGGCGTCGGTGCGAAGGAGACGGACACCAGCCTACGCACAACCATTGACATCCTCGCCGCCAGCCTCAACGCGGCGGGCACGCGCGTGGTGGCTTGCTACAACTACACAGGTACGCCCTACGTCGGGCGTGAGGTGTTACCGGAGGTGGTGTATGCCTACGGCTTGAAGGAAGCAGTCGACAAGGGCTTCTTGAAGAAAGTGCTGCTGCACGGCTACAGCAACACTCGCACCGAGGAGTTCGTAGACATCGCTGTCGAAGCCTTCCTGAAGGAATCCGGCACACTGCGCCCGGAAGGTCTACTGCCCAAACTGGCCTTCTTTGCCGCCACAATCGATGAGCTGACCAGCGAGCTGAAACCGGCGGTTGAGCGCGCACTTATCAAGCACGGTATCCCGACCTCGCGCATTCTGGTTAACGTGGGTGACGACAAGCTCACCACCAACGACGACATCCGCGAGTTCAATCGGCTCGATACCGAAGGCTCGGAAAAGCAATTCGTCTTGCTGGTCAATAAGGGGCGAGAAGGCTGGAACTGCCGCTCGCTGTTCGGCGTTGGCCTGTTCCGCGAGCCGAAGTCCAAGGTGTTCGTGCTGCAAGCCACGATGCGCTGCCTGCGCGCCATCGGAGAGGCCCAGCACACCGGCCATGTCTTCCTCTCGAACGACAACCTCAATACCCTGAACGACGAGTTACAACAGAACTTCCGCATCAGCGCCGACGAGCTGCAAAAGACGGGCAGCGACAAGGAGCGCGTGGAAGTGCGCGTAGTGGAGCCGCCGGTTAAGATTAAGCTCGTGCGCGTGCGCAAGCAATACCAGATGCGCGAAAAGCAACTTGTTCCTGGGCAGGAACTGATCCCTGAACGCTCTAGCCGAGAGAAGTGGGCGGAGTTAGTTGAGAGGTATCGGCTAATCGAAACGCAGCAGGAGGGTTTGACCGCCGCCGACGCCGCACGCGCGTCGGGCAGCCGCACCTTCGACCTGACCGAGCGCCGCGAAAAGCGGATCTTCTCACGGATGACGCTGGTGGCGGAGGCGTCCCGCTACCTCAATCTACGGCCACTCGACATTGAGGAACTGCTGGACTCGACGAAGGAAGGCGTTGACGAGCTGGTGGCGATAACCAACGAATTCAACGAGCTGCTATATGACGAGATCATCCCGCGCCTGTTCCGCCAGCTTTACGACCTTGACGAGTCGCAGCAAACTGAGGAGCATGAAGTCGATCTGATTAAGATGCCCCCGAACGGCTACTACGAGGTGTCGGCTGCCAAGGACAAGATCGTCCGGATGAATGACGCGCAGATCAAGGACGAGGAGCGCGCGAAGAGCTTCCACCTCGACACCTACTGCTTTGACTCCGGCTCGGAGAACTGGCTGTTCTGGGACCTGCTGCGTGAGCAGCGGGTGAGGAAAATCTACTTCACTGGAATGTTGACCCACGGCCAGTCTGATTTCTTCATCCAATACATCGACCCAGACTCGCGTACCGTGCGTAGTTACTTCCCCGACTTTATCTTCCAGCGAGAAGAGCTGGATGGTAGTCTGAAGTATGTCATTGTCGAGGTGAAGGCCGACAACCAGATCGAGGACGCCGTGGTGCAAGCCAAGAAGGACTTCGCTCAGCAGATCGCGGTGGCCAGCGGGATGGAGTACCGTATCCTCAAGTCGTCCGATGCGGACAAGCGACACTATCGGGTTCTGATGTAAGGTCACCGAAGAAAAAGCGAGGGGGATAACTATGGCGTTGGGTCGAATAGAGCGTATTTTGATCTTGGCGAAGACATACCCCTCGCCCAGTGCCCAGTATGTTGAGACGTCCTGCGTGGCAGGCATAAGCCAGGACGGCTCAATGCGCCGCTTGTACCCTGTGCCATTCAGGATGATCGAAGAAGGCCAGCAGTTCAAAAAATGGCAGTGGATCGAAGTCAGAGTCGAGAAAGCCAACAAGGATCATCGGCCTGAGAGCCACAAGCTCTACGTCGACACGATCAGCTGTGGGGACGTGATAGACACCAAGAAGGAGTGGGCCGCCCGTTGGGAATGGTTGGGCAAGATCCCGACCTTCGACAGCTTTGATGCCGTCGAAGCTGGACGGCTTGGCGATAGCTTGTCGATTGCATTACTGCGCCCAAAGAGGTTGCTCGGTCTCGAAATCACCAATGCCAGAAACCAGGAGTGGACGGAGGAGGAAAAAGAGAAGCTGATGCGTGAGCAGATGCAGGGCGATCTCTTTTCCGAGGCCGAGGCGAAACGGCAGGTGGTGGGGCTTCGCAAGGTACCGTTCGACTTCTACTATCGGTATGTGTGTGATACGCCGGAGGGCGAAAAGGAGCACAAACACAAGCTCGTCGACTGGGAGGCTGGCGCGTTGTTTTGGAACTGCCGCCGTAGCCACGGCGTCACTTGGGAAGCACCGTTCCGTGCCAAGCTGGAAGAATCGCTCGGTGGAAAGGATTTAATGTTCCTGATGGGCAATCAGCACCGGTTCCAAGACCAGTGGCTGATCATCAGTTTGGTTTATCCGCCTAAGCGAAAGCAAGTCGAAGTGGGGCAGGGTTTGTTGTTTTAGCGCCTGCAGCGTTGATGTGTTCGACGTCCGCGCCGCAATAGTCACGCACGGCATTGGCCACTATCGACCGGTGGCAGAAGTTGAAGTCGGCCTCATAGCACAGTAGCGCGCAGTTCGACGTACTCGCTAACTCCGACAGATCGGCGATCGCGGTCTCTTGCGTCTTGAGATGCTTCAGGAAACCCTCGGTGTAGCGCTTCCAGTTACCATCCTCACGATAACGGTTGCGTACCATCTTTGGGCAGCCCAAGTCAACCATATGGACGTACTCGAGGCCTGAGAGATTCAACGCGCTGGCCAGCGCCTTCTTCGAAAATCCGGGTTTGCGCGACAGGGGCAGCTCGCGGATGTCCACGACGGTGTCGATGCCGTGCTCAGCGAGCAACGACATGAACGCGTCAATGTCCAGTCCTTCGTAGCCTATGGTGAAAACGGTCATACTTGAGCCCCTCTAAAGCGGCGATTTTAACGGACGATGCACCACCCGTCACGGCGGTCGCAATGCCCCCTGTCTTGGCAGCAATGTACAGCGCCCCACAGTCATTAGGCGATGACTGGAGGTGTCGGGAGGGGGTGCTCTAGGTTCACACGGGTGATGCTCGCCAGGTTGGGCCCGGAATCCGCGTCAATACCTGGGAGAAAAAGGCAAAAAACCAACCGAGAGCGGTTGGTTTTTTGCAATTGGTGGAGTTGGGGAGGATAGGATTTTCGACCTTCACAGAGTTTCCCACCTTGGGGGCGCGCCCTTCCAAGCCCATCAGAGCATTTGTGCGCCGAGTTAGGCGGACGCGCGCCAAACGCCTTCGGGAAATTCCCTCATCGTGACGTTCAACAGTAGGCCAGTCGCATCAACTTCGTCGTCCAGTCGCAAAACTTTGGCGCCAGTCGCACTTACTCTGGCGCCCTACGCCTACGAGAAAATTCAAACGTCAATATTCCCCGCTCGCAACGCATTCGACTCGATAAACGCCCGCCGCGGCTCCACATCATCCCCCATGAGGGTAGTAAAGATCCCATCCGCCGCAATCGCGTCTTCGATCTGCACGCGCAGCAGTCGCCGCACCGCCGGATCCATCGTCGTTTCCCACAGCTGCCCGGGGTTCATCTCGCCGAGCCCCTTATACCGCTGCTTCGAAACGTTCCGCTCTGCATCCGCCAGCAGCCACTTCATCGCGCTCTTGAAGTCCGTCACAGCCATGCTGCGCTCACCACGCTTGATGACCGCACCTTCCCCAATCAGCCCCTTGAACGTATTCGCGGTGGTCACGAGCTGCTGATAATC
Organism: Burkholderia sp. Ac-20392; assembly: GCF_017104585.1. Taxonomy (NCBI): domain Bacteria; kingdom Pseudomonadati; phylum Pseudomonadota; class Betaproteobacteria; order Burkholderiales; family Burkholderiaceae; genus Burkholderia; species Burkholderia sp. Ac-20392. Next base: position 4,677 of record NZ_JAAGPB010000030.1, on the reverse strand, counting down.
CGCCGTGTGCTGGAATTCCTGGTCGATGACCGAAACCCGCACGTTGCCGTGATGCGTACGCTCGACATGCAGCGACCGCTGTTCGCGAACCGGGTCATACGAAGGCACGACACGAACTTCGTTCTTCAGCGCTTCATCATGCAACGCAGCATGCAGCGCCTTAGCCGAAGCCTCCGTCGAAGCCTCGTTGGAAAGATCAATCACCACCCCGTCCATGATCGCTTCAAGCGCGGCCGGGTCATACAACCGGCTCAACCGCTCGATCACGCTCTTCGACAGCAGATACGACCGCGCCAGCTCTCCAAGCGCATCGCCCGAAATCACGGCTGCGTTCTCACCAGGCACCAGCTCCGACCCTTGCAGCGCCAACCGCAGCATATGCGCGTTGAGCTCCACGTCATCCTTCAGATAACGCTCGTCCTTGCCCGCCTTGATCTTGTAAAGCGGCGGCTGCGCGATATACACGTACCCGCGCTCGATCATGTCCGGCATCTGGCGATAGAGGAACGTGAGCAGCAGCGTCCGGATGTGCGCACCGTCGACGTCCGCGTCGGTCATGATGATGATGCGGTGATAGCGCAGCTTGTCGAGGTTGTAGTCTTCCTTGCCGATCCCGCACCCAAGCGCGGTCACGAGCGTGACGATCTGTTCCGACGACAGCAGTTTGTCGTAGCGAGCCTTCTCGACGTTCAGCACCTTGCCGCGCAGCGGCAGGATTGCCTGGAACTTCCGGTCACGCCCTTGCTTCGCCGAACCACCTGCCGAGTCACCCTCTACGATGTAGATTTCGCACTTCGCCGGGTCTTTCTCCTGGCAGTCCGCGAGCTTGCCGGGCAGGCCGACGCCGTCGAGCACGCCCTTGCGGCGCGTCATCTCACGCGCCTTCCGCGCAGCATCGCGCGCACGAGCCGCTTCGACGATCTTCCCGCAGATGATCTTCGCGTCGATCGGCGTTTCCAAAAGGAATTCTTCCAGCGCCTTCGCCACAACTTCTTCAACCGGCGCACGAACCTCGGAAGAAACCAGCTTGTCCTTCGTCTGCGAGCTGAACTTCGGCTCCGGCACCTTCACGGAGAGCACGCACGACAGCCCTTCGCGCATGTCGTCGCCGGTCGTCTCGACCTTCGCCTTCTTCGCGATTTCGTTGTCGGTGATGTACTTGTTGATGACGCGCGTCATCGCGGCGCGCAGGCCAGTCAAGTGCGTGCCGCCGTCGCGCTGCGGAATGTTGTTCGTGAAACACAGCACGTTTTCGTTGTAGCTGTCGTTCCACTGCATCGCGACTTCGACGCCCACGCCATCCTTCTCGCCGGTGGCGAAGAACACCGTCGGGTGCAGGTTGGTCTTCGTCTTGTTGATGTACTCGACGAAACCCTTCACGCCGCCGGCGAACGCGAAATCGTCTTCCTTGCCCGAACGAAGATCGGTGAGGCGAATCCGCACACCGTTGTTCAGGAACGAAAGCTCGCGCATCCGCTTCGCGAGGATGTCGTAGTGATACTCGACCGTCCCGAAAATCGTCGGATCGGCCATGAAGTGCACTTCGGTGCCGCGGTTCTCGGTGTCACCCGTCACCAGCATCGGCGACACTTCGACACCATCGACCATCTCGAGCACGCGCTCCTGCGCGACGCCACGATGGAACTCCATGAACCGCTTCTTGCCATCACGGCGCACCGTGAGGCGCAGCCAGCTCGACAGCGCGTTCACGCACGACACACCCACGCCGTGCAGGCCACCGGACACCTTGTAGCTGTTCTGGTCGAACTTGCCGCCGGCATGCAGCTCGGTCATCACGATTTCGGCAGCGCTGCGCTTCGGCTCGTGCTTGTCGTTCATCTTCACGTCGGTCGGAATCCCGCGGCCGTTGTCGGTCACGGAAATCGAGTTGTCGGCGTGAATCGTCACGTGGATGTCGTTGCAGTACCCGGCCAACGCTTCGTCGATCGAGTTGTCGAGCACCTCGAACACGAGGTGATGCAGACCGGTGCCGTCCGACGTGTCGCCGATGTACATCCCGGGGCGCTTGCGCACCGCTTCCAGACCTTCGAGGATCTGGATCGACGAAGCGCCGTAGCTGCTGTTATCGGGTTGCGGATTGTGCTGTTCACTCATGGATATCTTCCGGTTCTGCGAGGCCACTCAAGCGGCGGCATGGTGCGTTTCCTTGCGAAAACGCCGGGCCGCTCCAGTTTTCCTGGCCCGTCCGAGGCGCCGTTAGGGCACCAAAGGGACGGGTTGTCGGTTCGCCATAAAAACGCCAAAGGGGCTTGCCGCCCCCTGGTGTGTGTCGTGATGTCGCGCGCGTCAGATGCGCATCGGCATCACGACATACTTGAACTCGTCGTTCTCGGGCACGGTAATCAGCGCGCTCGAGCTGGCGTCGCCGAGGCTCACCTGCACGGTGTCGACCTTCAGGTTCGCGAGCACGTCGAGCAGATACGTGACGTTGAAGCCGATGTCGACGGTATCGCCCTGGTAGGCGATTTCCAGTTCTTCCTGCGCCTCTTCCTGATCGGCGTTGGTCGACATGATCTTCAGCTGGCCCGGCGCGATGATGCAGCGCACGCCCTTGAACTTGTCCGAGGTCAGAATCGCCGCGCGCTGCAGCGAACGCTGCAGTTCTTCACGGCCGATCTCGAACGTGTTCTTGTGCGCCTTCGGAATCACGCGCTGGAAGTCGGGGAATTTGCCCTCGACGAGTTTCGACACGAGCTCGACCTGGCCGAACGTGAACTTGGCCTGGGTTTGCGCGATGTCGATGGTGACGGTGTCATCGATGTCTTCGAGCAGGCGTTGCAGCTCGAGAATCGTCTTGCGCGGCACGATGACTTCCTGGCGGCCGAACGTGCCGCCTTCGAGCTTCATCGACGAGAACGCGAGGCGGTGGCCGTCGGTGGCCACGGCCATCAGTTGGTCGCCGTCGACGACGAGCAGCATGCCGTTCAAGTAGTAGCGGATGTCCTGCTGCGCCATCGCGAAGTGCACCATGCCGAGCAGCTGGCGGAACGACTTCTGCGGGACGGTCAGCGTTGCGCCGAAATCCTTCGCCTGCGCGACGGTCGGGAACTCGTCGGCCGCCAGCGTCTGGAGTGCGAAACGGCTCTTGCCGGATTGAACGGTGAGGCGCTTGTCGGCGAGCGACAGCGTGACCTGGCCGTCAGGCATCGCGCGCAGGATGTCGAGCAGCTTGCGCGCCGCGACGGTGGTCGCGACCTGGTCGCCGCCGACGCCGAAATCGGCGCGCGTGGTGATCTGCAGCTCCAGGTCGGTCGACAGGAACGAAACGTCCGAGCCGTTCTTGGTGATCAGCAGGTTGGCGAGGATCGGCAACGTATGGCGGCGTTCGACGATGCCGCTGACCGTTTGCAGCGGCCTGAGGAGGGTGTCTCGTTCGGTCTTGACCAGTTGCATAGAGTTCCTTCGTTGAGTAACGGCCTGCAGCGCAGCAGCCTCGCAGCGCCCCGCCGGCCGGGCTCTTGGCCCGCCACCACCGGGGCGGTCAAACCAGTATTGTGCCTCAAAACCGAACCGCCCCCCTTAAATTGGGGCGGAGGCCGAATTATCAAGCGCGCCGCGCGCTCAGCCCTTCAGCGTCTGTTCCAGCACGTGCAGCTCGTGGTTGAGCTGCGCGTCCTTGCTGCGTTCGTCGGCGATCTTGCGCACCGCGTGCAGCACGGTGGTGTGGTCGCGCCCGCCGAACAGCTCGCCGATTTCCGGCAGGCTCTTCTGCGTGAGTTCCTTCGCGAGATACATCGCGATCTGCCGCGGCCGCGCGATGTTCGCGGGACGCTTCTTCGAGTACATATCCGCGACCTTGATGTTGTAGAAGTCGGCGACGGTCTTCTGGATGTTCTCGACCGAAATCTGCCGGTTCTGCACGGTCAGCAGGTCCTTCAGCGCTTCCTTGGTCAGCTCGATCGAGATCTCGCGGCCGTGGAACTTCGAATACGCGAGGATCTTGCGCAGCGCGCCTTCGAGTTCGCGCACGTTCGAGCGCAGGTGCTTCGCGACGAAGAACGCGACGTCCTCCGACAGGTTCACGCCTTCCGACTGCGCCTTGCGCATCAGGATCGCGACGCGCATTTCCAGCTCGGGCGGCTCGATCGCGACGGTGAGGCCCGAGTCGAAGCGCGAGATCAGGCGATCGTCGATCCCCGAAATCTCCTTCGGATACGTATCGCTGGTGATGATCACCTGCGCCTTGTTCGCGACCAGCGCCTCGAACGCGTAGAAGAATTCCTCTTGCGTGCGCGACTTGCCGGAGAAGAACTGAATATCGTCGATCAGCAGCAGGTCGAGCGAGTGGTAGTAGCGCTTGAAGTCGTCGAACGCCTTGCGCTGGTACGCCTTCACCACGTCGGACACGTATTGCTCCGCGTGGATGTAGCGGATCCGCGCGCCGGCCTTGTCGAGCAGCAGCTGGTTGCCGATCGCGTGGATCAGGTGAGTCTTGCCGAGGCCGACGCCGCCGTACAGGAACAGCGGGTTGTACGAGATGCCCGGGTTGTCCGCGACCTGGATCGCGGCGGCGCGCGCCAACTGGTTCGCCTTACCGGTCACGAAGTTGTCGAACGTGAGCACGGGGTTCAGCTTCGAGCGCTCGTACATCGAATCGGATTCACCACCGGCGGCGGGCGCGGCGCCCGGGCCCGGACGCCACGTGCGGCGGCCGGC
>NZ_JAAGPB010000326.1:0-9984 GCF_017104585.1 Burkholderia sp. Ac-20392 | reverse complement strand
CGCTCGCGCGGCGCCATCGCGACGCGCTGGACGGACTCGACGACGCGGCCGCCGCCGACCGCCTCGCCGAACTCAACGTGCTCGAACAGGTGCGGCTGCTGCGCGCATCCCCGATCGTGCAGGGCCGCGAACGGCCGCCGCTCGTGCACGGCTGGATCTTTTCGCTCGCCGACGGCCGCCTGCAGGAACTCGATTCCGGCTACACCACGCCGACCGTCGACGTCGAACCCGTGCAGGCCGCGACGGCCGGCGCGCTCGGCTGACCTACCCCGCCCCCAAGCCAATGAAATCGCCCCAACCATGAAACTGAACGAGCGCCTGTCCACCCTGCCGCGCGACATCGTCGCCGGCGTCGTCGTTTTCCTCGTCGCGCTGCCGCTGTGTCTCGGCATCGCCAATGCGTCCGGCGTCGAGCCGTTCGCCGGGCTCGTGTCCGGCATCGTCGGCGGCATCGTCGTCGCGTTGCTGAGCGGCTCGTCGCTGTCCGTCAGCGGGCCGGCCGCCGGCCTCGTCGTGATCGTCGTCGAAGGGATTGCCCAACTCGGCAGCTTCTCCGCGTTCCTGCTCGCGGTGCTGCTGTCCGGCGTACTGCAGTTCGGGTTCGGCATGCTACGCGCCGGCCGCTTCGCCGCCTATGTGCCGTCGCCCGTCATCAAGGGCATGCTCGCCGCGATCGGCCTCCTGTTGATCGTGAAGCAGATTCCGTTCGCCTTCGGTATCGGCGGCTCGGCCGCGCAATCGTTTGCGAATTGGCCGGGCCTGCCGGTCGCGTGGGCGGCCACGGCCATCGCGCTCGCCTCGCTCGCGCTGCTGGTCGCGTGGGACACGCCCGCGCTGCGCCGCTTCGCGCTGGTGCGCTCGGTGCCGGCCCCGCTCGCCGTAGTCGTGCTGGGCATCGGCGCCACGCTCGTGCTGAGTGTCGTCGCCCCGTCGGTTGCGCCGGGCGCCGCCCATCGCGTGACGCTGCCCGAACTCGGATCGTTCGCGGCGTTCGCGGCGTCGCTCAAGCATGCGGAGCTCGGGCCGAACTTCGCGCAGCTCGTGAATCCGGACGTGTGGCGCGTCGCGATCACGCTTGCGGTCGTCGCAAGCCTCGAGACGCTGCTGAGCCTCGAAGCTGTCGAGCAGATCGACCCGAAGCGCCGGCCGACCCAGCCCGACCGCGAGCTCAAGGCCCAGGGCGTCGGCAATCTCGTCGCGGGCGCAGTCGGCGGGCTGCCGATCACGTCGGTGATCGTGCGCAGCTCGGTGAACGTCAATGCGGGCGCGCAAAGCCGGATGTCGGCGATCGTGCACGGGATGCTGCTGCTCGCGAGCGTGTTCGCGCTCACCGGCCTGATCAACCTGATCCCGCTCGCGAGCCTGGCCGCGATCCTGATCCATACCGGCTTCAAGCTCGCGAAACCGGCGCTGTTCCGCTCGGTGATGAAACAGGGGCCGGCCGCGTTCGTGCCGTTCGCCGCGACGATTGCCGGCGTGCTCGCGGTCGACCTGCTGTTCGGCATCGCGCTCGGCCTTGCCTGCAGCGTGCTGGCGGTCGCCGTCGCGAACCTGAAGAGCCCCGTCACGCTCGCGCAGCACGACGATCACTTCCTGCTGTCGTTCCGCAAGGACGTGTCGTTTCTCGGCAAGGTGCAGGTCAAGCATCACCTGCGGCACATTCCCGACCGGGCCGCGGTGATCATCGACGCGACGCGCGCCGACTACATCGATCACGACGTGCTCGAACTGCTCGACGCGTTCGTTGCCGATGCGCCGCGACGCGGCATCGCGGTCGAGTTCCGGCGGCGCAGCCCGGCACCGCGCGCGGCCGCGCGCCGCTGGCTGTTCCGTGCGCCAGCCGCCGAATGAGCGACGCATGAAAAACGCCCCGGCGGCGCAGGGCCGCACGGGGCGTTTCGGCGGAGCGCCGCGCGCGGCGCTTACGAGCGCTGCGGGTTGACCTTGTCGTCCTTCGAATGCAGCTTGTTCAGTGCGGAGATGTACGCCTTCGCGGATGCGGCGACGATGTCCGGATCGGTGCCGACACCATTGACGATCCGCCCGCTCTTCGACAGTCGGACCGTCACTTCGCCCTGCGCCTGCGTACCGGTCGTGATCGCGTTCACCGAGTACAACAGCAGCTCGGAACCGCTGCCGACTTCGCTCTCGATCGCATTGAACGTCGCGTCGACCGGACCGTTGCCGCGTGCCTCGCCGGTCACTTCCTTGCCTTCGACCCCGAACACGACCTTCGCGTGCGGCTGCTCGCCCGTTTCCGAGTGCTGCGACAGCGACACGAACTTGAAGTGCTCCTGCTCGTGCGCAAGTGCCGATTCCTCGGACACGATCGCGATGATGTCTTCGTCGAAGATCTCGGCCTTGCGGTCGGCCAGATCCTTGAAGCGCATGAACGCGGCATTCAGTTCGCTCTCGCTGTCGAGCGACACGCCCAGCTCCTGCAGGCGCTGCTTGAACGCGTTGCGGCCCGACAGCTTGCCGAGCACGATCTTGTTCGCGGTCCAGCCCACGTCTTCCGCGCGCATGATCTCGTAGGTGTCGCGCGCCTTCAGCACGCCGTCCTGGTGGATGCCCGATGCATGCGCGAACGCGTTCGCGCCGACCACCGCCTTGTTCGGCTGCACGACGAAACCGGTGATCTGCGACACGAGCTTCGACGTCGGCACGATCTGCGACGTGTCGATACCGACGTCGAGACCGAAGTAGTCCTTGCGCGTCTTCACGGCCATCACGATCTCTTCGAGCGACGTGTTGCCCGCGCGCTCGCCGAGACCGTTGATCGTGCACTCGATCTGACGCGCGCCGCCGATCTTCACGCCGGCGAGCGAGTTCGCGACCGCCATCCCGAGGTCGTTATGGCAGTGCACCGAGAAGACCGCCTTGTCCGAATTCGGAATGCGTTCGCGCAGCGTCTTCACGAGGTTGCCGTACAGCTCCGGCACGCCGTAGCCGACCGTGTCGGCGATGTTGATCGTCGTCGCACCTTCGGCGATCACGGCTTCAAGCACGCGGCACAGGAAATCCATGTCGGAGCGGCTGCCGTCTTCCGGCGAGAATTCGACGTTGTCGGTGAACTTGCGCGCGAAGCGCACCGCGAGGCGCGCCTGCTCGAACACCTGGTCGGGCGTCATCCGCAGCTTCTTCTCCATGTGCAGCGGCGACGTCGCGATGAACGTGTGGATCCGGAAGCTCTCGGCCGGCTTCAGTGCGTCGGCCGCGCGCTGGATGTCCTTGTCGTTGGCGCGCGCCAACGAGCAGATCGTGCTGTCCTTGATGAGACCGGCGATCGTGTGGATCGCGTCGAAATCGCCGTTCGAGCTGGCCGCGAAGCCGGCCTCGATCACGTCGACCTTCATCCGCTCGAGGTGCTTCGCGATGCGGATTTTCTCTTCCTTCGTCATCGACGCACCGGGCGATTGCTCGCCGTCACGCAACGTCGTATCGAAAATGATCAGCTTGTCTGTCATGGGGGGCTCCAGGGCTCTTTATACGGAAGTCAAACGTAACGAGATCGCGCCACCGCTGGCGACGCTCAACAACAGACGAGGCTTGACGGGGGGCGAGAACGGTCAGCGCGGCAGGCGCGCCAAAGCTAGCGCGCGTAGCGGCGCACCGGCTAGAAGGAGGGAGAGGCGGGAAAATGCAGTCATGCCGAAGACTATAGCGGCATTCCGTTGGGTGCGCAATCGGACGGCACCCGGGCTTCCGGCGGCCCGGATCGAACAAGGGACAAATGAAAACGGCGGCCACCAGGCCGCCGCTTCCGGGCAAAAAACGCGCGTGCGTCAGTGATCGCGCTGCGACGAGCGCGCCGGATTCGCGCGCCCGCGGATGGCCATGTAGGCCCAGAACACGTAGCCGGACAGCCCGTACAGCACGAACAGGCAGAACAGCATCAGTGGCGGATCGGACGACACGAGCACGAACGCGACGACGACCAGCAGGATCGCCGCGAACGGCACGCGGTGCCGCACGTCGAGCGCCTTGCCGCTGTAGAACGGTGCGTTCGACACCATCGTCACACCCGCGTAGATCGTCAGCACGAACGCGACCCACGGCAGCCAGCCGAGCTTCATCGGCACGCGGTTGTCGGTGGCGAGCCACACGAAGCCCGCGATCAGCGCGGCGGCGGCCGGGCTCGGCAGCCCCTGGAAGAAACGCTTGTCGACGACGCCGATGTTCGTATTGAAGCGTGCGAGGCGCAGCGCGGCGCCCGAGCAGTACACGAACGCGGCGAGCCAGCCCCAGCGGCCGAGATCCTTCAGCACCCACTCGTACATCACGAGCGCGGGCGCGACGCCGAACGACACCATGTCCGACAGGCTGTCGAACTGCTCGCCGAACGCGCTCTGCGTATGCGTCATGCGTGCAACGCGCCCGTCCATCCCGTCGAGCACCATCGCGACGAAAATCGCGATCGCGGCGATCTCGAAGCGCACGTTCATCGCCTGCACGACCGCGAAGAAGCCGCAGAACAGCGCGGCGGTCGTGAATGCGTTCGGCAGCAGGTAGATGCCGCGCGTCTTCAGGAACCGCTGGCGCGCGGCGCGGCGGCTCTCGATGGGCACCGGATCCTGTGCCATCACCTTGTTGCGGCGGAACGGGCGTGGCGTCTGGCCGGCGCCGTTGCGCGGCCGACGCGGTTTGAATGCGGCCATCGTGCGCCCCGCCGCTTACTGTTCGAGTTCGGCGAGGATCGTCGACGACGCGTAGACCTTCTCGCCGATCGACACCTTCGCGCGGCTGCCGAGCGGCAGGTACACGTCGACGCGCGAACCGAAGCGGATGAAACCGTAGCGCTGGCCGCGCGACAGCGGTTCGCCGGCGCGTACGTAGCAGAGGATCCGGCGTGCGACGAGGCCGGCGATCTGCACGGCGGTCACGGTCTTGCCGCTCGCCGTCTGGATCACGACCGCATTACGCTCGTTCTCGGTCGACGCCTTGTCGATCGCCGCGTTCAGGAACGCGCCCGGGAAGTACTCGACCTTGGAGATCGCGCCATCGACCGGCGAACGCTGCGAATGGACGTTGAAGACATTCATGAACACGCTGATCTTCAGCGCTTCGCGGTTCGCGTACGGGTCTTGCGCGGTCTCGACCGCGACGATGCGGCCGTCTGCCGGGCACAGCACCGCGTTCGGCTGCGCCGGGATCGGGCGCTGCGGATCGCGGAAGAACTGGACGACGAAGACGAGCAGCAGCCAGAACGGCCACGCGAAGCCGAAGCCCCCGACGGCGTGGATCAACAGCGCGATGACGGCTGCAATCGCGATGAACGGCCAGCCTTCGCGCGCGATGATCGGATGAGGATAGTTCATGGATTCGTTCTGTGTTCGGTGAATTGCAAAGCCCGTAGGATAGCAAAAGCCGCCCGGGGCACTGCTGCCTTCGGGCGGCTTTTTGGTACCGGCCCTCTATTCGAGGGGCCGGAACAGCACGCGGCGCTTAGTTCTTCGACTGGTCGACGAGCTTGTTCTTCGCGATCCACGGCATCATCGCGCGCAGCTTCGCACCGACTTGCTCGATCTGGTGCTCGGCCGTCAGGCGGCGGCGCGACTGCAGCGTCGGTGCGCCTGCCTTGTTCTCGAGAATGAAGCTCTTCGCGTACTCGCCCGTCTGGATGTCGGTCAGGCACTGCTTCATCGCCTTCTTCGTCTCTTCCGTGACGATGCGCGGGCCCGTCACGTACTCGCCGTACTCGGCGTTGTTCGAGATCGAGTAGTTCATGTTCGCGATGCCGCCTTCGTAGATCAGGTCGACGATCAGCTTCAGTTCGTGCAGGCACTCGAAGTACGCCATTTCCGGCGCGTAGCCTGCTTCGACCAGCGTCTCGAAGCCAGCCTTGATCAGCTCGACGGTACCGCCGCACAGCACGGCCTGCTCGCCGAACAGGTCGGTTTCGGTTTCTTCACGGAAGTTGGTTTCGATGATGCCTGCACGGCCGCCGCCGTTCGCTGCCGCGTACGACAGCGCGATGTCGCGTGCCGCGCCCGACTTGTTCTGCGCAACCGCGATCAGGTGCGGCACGCCGCCACCTTGCGAGTACGTACCGCGAACCGTGTGGCCCGGTGCCTTCGGCGCGATCATGATCACGTCGAGGTCGGCGCGCGGGATCACCGCGCCGTAGTGGACGTTGAAGCCGTGCGCGAATGCCAGCGCTGCGCCCTGCTTGATGTTCGCGTGGACTTCCTTCGCGTACACGTCGGCGATCTGCTCGTCCGGCAGCAGCATCATCACGACGTCGGCGCCCTTCACCGCTTCCGCGACTTCCTTGACCGACAGGCCGGCGTTCTCGGCCTTGCTCCACGACGCGCCGCCCTTGCGCAGGCCGACCGTCACGTTCACGCCGCTGTCCTTCAGGTTCAGCGCGTGTGCATGGCCTTGCGAGCCGTAGCCGATGATCGTGACTTGCTTGCCCTTGATGAGGGAGAGGTCAGCGTCTTTGTCGTAGAAAACGTTCATGATGGTTCCTTCGCTAATTCAAAAATTCAACAATTCGTTCGGATGGAGTACTGCGGGCCGGGACATGACGGCGCACCCGGCGTGCCTGTCTGGCATCACACCTTCAGGATGCGCTCGCCGCGTCCGATGCCGGAGCTGCCGGTGCGCACGGTCTCTAGGATCGCGCCCGCGTCCAGCCCCTGGATGAATGCGTCGAGCTTGTCGCTCGCGCCCGTCAATTCGATCGTGTAGGTCTTTTCGGTCACGTCGATGATGCGGCCGCGGAAAATGTCCGCCATCCGCTTCATTTCTTCGCGCTCCTTGCCCACTGCACGTACCTTGATCAGCATCAGCTCGCGTTCGATGTGTGCACCGTCGGTCAGGTCCACCACTTTCACCACCTCGATCAGGCGGTTCAGATGCTTCGTGATCTGTTCGATCACGTCGTCGGAGCCAATGGAAACGATGGTGAGCCGCGACAGCGATTGGTCTTCGGTCGGCGCCACCGTCAAGGTTTCGATGTTGTAGCCGCGTGCGGAAAACAGACCGACCACGCGCGACAGCGCGCCCGGTTCGTTCTCCAGCAGGACGGAAATGATGTGTCTCATGTTCGCTTCTTCCAGAATGTGTCCGTGTCGATTCACTCGCGCCGCGCGCTGCCGCGTGCCGCACCGCCCTTCGTGAAGGCGGCCGCATCGGGCTCAGGCGCGCGTCGCGCCGTTACAGATCTTCCGATCCGAGCAGCATCTCGGTGATGCCCTTGCCGGCCTGTACCATCGGCCAGACGTTTTCGGTCGGATCGGTCTGGAAGTCGAGAAACACGGTGCGGTCCTTCAGGCGCAGCGCTTCCTTCAGCGCCGGCTCCACATCCGAGGTCTTTTCGATCCGCAAGCCGACATGGCCATACGCTTCGGCGAGCTTCACGAAATCAGGCAGCGCATCCATGTACGAATGCGAATAGCGCTTGCTGTATTCGATCTGCTGCCACTGGCGAACCATGCCGAGATAGCGGTTGTTCAGCGAAATGATCTTCACGGGCGTGTCGTACTGCAGGCACGTCGACAGTTCCTGGATGCACATCTGGATCGAGCCTTCGCCCGTGATGCACAGCACGTCGTCGTCCGGGTGCGCCATCTTGACGCCCATCGCTGCCGGCAGGCCGAAGCCCATCGTGCCGAGACCGCCGGAGTTGATCCAGCGACGCGGCTTGTTGAAACGGTAGAACTGCGCCGCCCACATCTGGTGCTGGCCGACGTCCGAGCACACGAACGCATTGCCGTCCGTCAGCTCCCACGCCTTCTCCACCACGTATTGCGGCTTGATGATCTCGCTTTCGCGGTCGTATTTCAGGCAGTCCTTCGAGCGCCAGCCCTCGATGTCCTTCCACCATTGCGCGAGCGCCTCGGTGTCAGGGCCATGCTCGGCCGTCTGCAGCTGCTCGATCAGCTCCTTCAGCACTTCCTTCACGTCGCCGACGATCGGGATGTCGACCTTCACACGCTTCGAGATCGACGACGGGTCGATGTCGATGTGGATGATCTTGCGCGGACGCGACGCGAAGTGCGCCGGGTCGCCGATCACGCGGTCGTCGAAGCGGGCACCGATCGCGATCAGCACGTCGCAGTGCTGCATCGCCATGTTCGCTTCGTAGGTGCCGTGCATGCCGAGCATGCCGAGGAATTTCTTGTCCGACGCGCGATAGCCGCCAAGGCCCATCAGCGTGTTCGTGACCGGGTAGCCGAGCAGGTCCGCGAACTGGTTCAGTTCGCGCGACGCGTCGGCGAGGATGATGCCGCCACCCGTGTAGATGTACGGACGCTTCGCCGTCAACAGCAGCGACACGGCCTTGCGGATCTGACCCGAATGGCCTTTCGTGACCGGGTTGTACGAACGCAGCGACACGTTCTTGACGGGTTCGTACTCGCACGGCGTCTTCGAGATGTCTTTCGGGATGTCGATCAGCACCGGGCCTGGACGGCCGGTACGGGCGATATAGAACGCCTTCTTGACGGTTTCCGCGAGGTCGCGCACGTCCTTCACGAGGAAGTTGTGCTTCACGCACGGACGCGTGATGCCGACGGTGTCGCATTCCTGGAATGCATCCTGGCCGATCGCGGCCGTGGGCACCTGGCCGCTGATCACGACCATCGGGATCGAATCCATGTACGCCGTGGCGATGCCGGTCACCGCATTGGTGACACCGGGGCCCGACGTCACGAGACAGACGCCGACATTGCCGGTGGAACGCGCATACGCATCGGCTGCGTGCACGGCCGCCTGTTCGTGGCGCACCAGCACGTGCTGAATCTTGTCCTGCTTGTAAAGCTCGTCGTAGATGTAGAGTACCGAGCCGCCGGGGTAGCCCCAGATGAATTCGACGTTTTCATCGGCCAGTGCCTTCATGAGCACGGTACCGCCGATGGAGTCGCTATCGGGAGGGGAAAGGGGTTCCGACGTGGAGAATTCCGCGCTGGGCATGTTCATTTTGACCTTTCGAATTTTCGGCAAAAAATTGATCGGGTGCTCTCTGCCGGGCTTGTGGCTCGGGTTCAAGCGGCGCGTCCAGTTTGAAGGGCAGGCTTCTTGGGCCAGCCTCAAATGAGACCATCACTTCATGTTGCGAATCATTGACGATAGCGGGTCGTGAATGGGCCGTCAAGCAAAATATCCCGCAGCGCATCATGGGCAGCGCCCGGCACCCCGCCGCCGCGGCTCGCGCGCAACGTACGGCGCCCAACCCGGTGCCAAGCGGCGCGAAAATTTGATAGCATCCGCGGGTTTTACGAAATTTTTCGACCTTTTACACCACGCAGCGGCCCGCAGCGCATACCTTCACGGAATGGCATCAGACAAGGAACTCGCCGACTTTCTGGCGGGCGTCGAAAGGCGCGCGTTCAAGCAGGCTGCGTACGCCGTGCGTGACGACGATGCGTCGCTCGACATCGTGCAGGACGCGATGATCAAGCTTGCGGAGAAGTACGGCGACCGGCCGGCGGCAGAACTGCCGCTGCTTTTTCAGCGGATCCTGCAGAACGCGATCCACGACTGGTTCCGCCGGCAGAAAGTCCGCAACACGTGGGTCACGCTCTTCTCGTCGCTGAACAACAGCGACGACGACGACTTCGACCCGCTCGAAACACTCGAATCCGCGGACGACAACGCGGGCGTCGAGAGCAGCGAGCACCGCCTCGAACGAGAGCAGGTTCTGGCCCTGATCGACGAAGAAATCCAGAAACTTCCGGCGCGTCAACGGGAAGCGTTCCTGATGCGTTATTGGGAAGATATGGATGTCGCCGAGACTGCCGCCGCTATGGGGTGCTCCGAGGGCAGCGTGAAGACGCACTGCTCACGGGCCACCCACACGCTGGCGCACGCGCTCAAGGCCAAAGGAATCACGCTATGAGCTCCGCTCCCGCAAATCGAGAACACGAATTCGCGTTGAAGGTACGTCGCGCGCTGGACGAGCGCGCGGCCGACCTGCCTGCCGCGACCACCGACCGTCTGGCCGTCGCCCGTCGGGCTGCGCTCGCACGCAAGAAGCCC
>NZ_JAAGPB010000325.1:0-9896 GCF_017104585.1 Burkholderia sp. Ac-20392 | reverse complement strand
GGCCGCGACGCACGTCGTCGCACCGGATGACACGCTCGCCCGCGTGTCGCCCTCCTCCGGCGTCTGGTTGTTGCTGTTCGCGTGGGCCGTGCTCGTCGCGGACGCGCTCGCACGGCTCGCATTCGGCCCGTGGCGGCGCCTCGCCGCGCTCGTCGTCGCGATAGCAGCGATTTCGGTGCCGCTCGCGAGCGGCTGGTGGGACGGCCTGTCCGTGATGCGCGAATACGCGGTGCGCAGCGACGACTTCTGGATCGAGGCGATCCGGCACGTGTCGCTCGCCGGTGGCTCGGTGGCTGCCGCGCTCGTCGCGGGCGTGCCGCTCGGCATCGCCTGCGCGCGCATCGCGGCGGTGCGTACCGTCGCGATGCCCGTGCTCAATATCGTGCAGACGATCCCCAGCATCGCGATGTACGGGCTGATGATGGCGCCGCTCGGTTTGCTCGCCGCACACGTGCCGCTCGCGGCCGCGCTCGGCATCCGCGGCATCGGCGTCGCGCCGGCCGTGCTCGCGCTGTTCCTGTATTCGCTGCTGCCGATCGCGTCGAGCGTCGTGGTCGGGCTCGGCCAAGTGCCGCCGCACGTCACGGAAGCGGCGCGCGCGATGGGCATGACGCGCGCGCAGCGGCTGCTGCGCGTCGATCTCGTGCTCGCGCTGCCGGTGATCCTGAGCGGCGTGCGCATCGTGCTCGTGCAGAACATCGGGCTGACCGCGGTCGCCGCGCTGATCGGCGGCGGCGGCTTCGGCACCTTCATCTTCCAGGGGATCGGGCAATCGGCCGCCGATCTCGTGCTGCTCGGCGCGATCCCGACGATCGTGCTCGCGCTGGTGGCGGCCGTGATATTCGAAGCCGCGACCACGCTCGCGAAGGGGCGTGCAGGATGATCGAGATCGAACGTGCGGGCAAACGCTTCGGCGATATCGTCGCCGTCGACGACGTCTCGCTGACGATGAAACGCGGCACGATCACCGCGCTCGTCGGCGCATCGGGCAGCGGCAAGTCGACGCTGCTGCGCATGATCAACCGGCTGATCGCGCCCACCAGCGGCACGATCCGCATCGACGGCGTCGATACGGCCACCGTCGCGCCCGAACAGTTGCGTCGCGGCATCGGCTATGCGATCCAGGGGCACGGGCTGTTTCCGCACTGGAGCGTCGCGCGCAACATCGCGACCGTGCCGCGCCTGCTCGGCTGGCCGGCCGATCGCATCGATGCGCGCGTGAACGAATTGCTCGACCTGTTTCATCTCGCGCCGGCCGAGTTCGCGGACAAGCTGCCGCACGAACTGTCGGGCGGCCAGCAACAACGCGTCGGCGTTGCGCGTGCGCTCGCAGCCGAGCCCGCGATGCTGCTGATGGACGAGCCGTTCGGCGCGCTCGATCCGATCATCCGCAACAAGGCGCAGGACGACCTGTTCGCGTTGCAGCGCCGCCTCGGCATCACCGTCGTGATCGTCACGCACGATATCGAGGAAGCGCTGAAGCTCGGCGACACGATCGCGGTGATGGACGGCGGCCGGCTGCTGCAGGTCGCCTCGCCGGCCGAGATACTCGGCAAGCCGGCAGCCGGCGTCGTCGAGCAGCTCGTCGCAGGCGTCGACCGGCCGCTGCGCCTGCTCGCGCTGACGCCGATCGACGCAGTGGCGGAACCCGGTCATGCCGACGGCGAACCGATCGCCGCGACACGCACGCTGCGCGATGCCGTGTCCGAGCTGCTGTGGCGCGGTGTCGACGTGCTGCCGGTCGAAGCCGGCGACGGCCACAACACGCGCCGCATCACGCTCGACGCGATCCGTGCGCACGCAAGGAAGCCCGCATGACGACGCGCAGCAACGTGCAGCCCGGACGATCGGCGCTTCCTGCCACCGTCGCGCGCGCGGCGGCGCTCGCGCTGCTGCTCGTGATGCTGCTGCGCCCCGCATGGCTGCAAGGCTTGTTCGCACCGTTCGCGGACAACGGCGCACCCGTCATCTACGATCGCGCCAGCCTGCTCGACCTCACGCTCGCGCATCTCGGCACGGTCGCGTTGTCGAGCGTGATCGGCACGATCGTCGCGGTCGCGGCCGGCATCGCGGTCACGCGGCCGTGGGGCGCGGATTTCCTGCCGGTCGCGCGCAGCGTCGTGGACATCGGCCAGACCTTCCCGCCCGTCGCGGTGCTCGCGCTCGCAGTGCCGGCCGTCGGCTTCGGCTTGAAGCCCGTGCTGATCGCGCTCGTGCTGTATGGCCTCCTGCCCGTGTTCGAAAGCACGATCGCCGGGCTCGAGGACGTGCCGCGCGACGTCGTCGATGCCGCACGCGGGATGGGAATGAGCGGCTGGCAGCAACTCGTGTCGGTCGAGTTGCCGCTCGCGTTTCCGGTGATCGTCAACGGGGTCCGGCTCGCGGTCGTGATCAACCTCGGCACCGCGACGATCGGCTCGACGGTCGCCGCGCGCGGGCTCGGCGACGTGATCATCGCGGGCCTGCAGACGTCGAACACCGCGTTCGTGCTGCAGGGCGGCGCGATCGTCGGGCTGCTCGCGGTGCTCGTCAGCGACGCGATCGGCGCGATTGCACGGGTGGCGGCCGCACGGCGCGCGTAATGCGCGTAGTACCCGTAGTGCCACATCCTGTCGCACACGAATGCATGTAAAAACGACCGAAACGCACCGCCCGGCGACGTTCATCCGGACTCCGATGCGTGTCCGCGCAACGATCGGCTCGCCGACCGACGCGAATCGACACAAGCCTACATGCCGCTTTCATTCGAACCGGCACTCGACCACCAGCGGCGATTGGCCGATATACTAGGCGCCTTCCAATTCCCTCACTCCACCATGCGACGGTTTCTCTGGCTGATCGTGCTTTCGCTCGGTATCGCGCAACAGGCATCGGCGCAACAGGCGCCCGCACTGCCTGCGTCCGCGCCCGAAGTGGCCGCATCGGCGCCGTCCGTCGCATCCGCGCCGCTCGCCGACACCAACGATCAGCCGAACGAAGCAAACCGCCGCATCACGTCCTACCTGACGAAGAAGTTCGGCGTCGCGAAGGAGCGGGCCGCGAAGCTTGCCGATATCGTGAGCGTCACTGCGACGAAATATTCGCTGCCTCCCGCCCTCGTTTACGCCATTATTTCGATCGAATCGCGCTTCCAGGAAAAGGCGCGCGGCCAGCATGGCGCGACCGGGCTGATGCAGGTCGTGCCGGCCGCGCACCGCGGCCTGGTGCGCAACGTGAAGGACCTGACCGAACCGAACGCGAACGTCGAAGTCGGGTCGGCGATCCTGTCGGGCTACGTGAGAGCCGCCGGTGGCGACGTGCGGGCCGGACTGAGGAGCTACAGCGGCGGTTCGAACGCGTATGCGGCAAAGGTGATGCAGCGGGTCGATTCGTTCCGCTTCGTGCTCGAACCGGACGACGACGCGAAAGCCGCGAATCCCTCGAATGATACGAACGGCCGCATGGTGCCGGTCAGCGAAAAGACGAACCCGACGGCGGCCCGCAACAACTAGCCCCCTTCGTTCGACGCGCATGCGCCACGCCACCCGCTTCCTTGCCGTCGCCGCGTTGGCGATCGGCCACACCACCACGTTTGCCGCCGTCGATTGCGAGCAACACGGCCCGACGATGAGCAACGTGCGGACCTGCATACTCGATCAGAACAACCAGGCCGTCGAACGCGCATACCGGTCGCTCGAGCACAGGCTCAAGCAGCGCAACCCCGATGCCGCCAGCGCGCTCGCGAAGTCGCAAGCAAGCTGGACCCGCTTCGCCAACGACACCTGCGACTACGTGAAAACCGCCAATCCGCAGCAGATGATCCCGGAAGACGCGCGGATGAACTGCTGGGTCGATTTCAGCCAGGCACGCGTGCGCATCCTGAAGAAATGGGAAGCGCAGCTGGACGCGCCGTCACCGGCGCAGAACTGAACGACGAACGGATACCCGCTCGTCACGTCTGCACGAAACGCTCCCTCAGAAACTCGATGAAATGCTGCGTCTTCGCGGGCAGCAGCCGCGTTTCCGTCATCGCATAGACCGGAATCGGCTCGCCCTCCCAATCGGGCATCACGCGGCGCAGCCGGCCCGCGGCCAGGTCATCCGCGACGATCGCTTCGGATAGCAAAATGATGCCCGCATCGAGCGTGGCCAGGCGCCGCAGCATGCCGACGTTATTTCCCGCGAAACGGCTGCTCACCGGTACCGCGACGGTGTGCGTGCCGTCGTGCAGCGTCCACGTGCCGGCCCTCGCCAGGCTGAGGCACGCGTGCCGCGCCAGGTCGTCCGGCGTGCGCGGCTCGCCCTCGCGCGCGAGATAGCCGGGCGACGCATACAGGTAGTTCCCGAGCGTGGCCAGCCGCCGCGCGATCAGTCGAGAATCTTCGGATTCGCCCATGCGGATCGCCACGTCGAACGGTTCGCTCACCAGATCGACACGCCGCGACGTCAGCTCGAAATCGAACGTCAGCTTCGGGTAACGCGTCGAGAACTCGACGATCAGCGGCGCCAAGTAGGTCACCGCGAAATCGACCGGAAACGATGCGCGCAGCACGCCGGTCGGCTCCGCCAGCAGCCCGCCGAGCTGCTCGTGCGCGAGCCGCGCCTCGTCGACGATGCGCTTGCAGCGCTCGAAGTAAAGCTGGCCGGCCTCCGTCAGTTCGATCCGGCGCGTCGTGCGATGCAGCAGCCGCAGCCCGATCGCCTTCTCCAGCGCGCCGATGCGCCGCGACAGCGTCGAGTTCGGCATCCCCAGCGTCTCGGCCGCGCTGCGAAAGCCCTTCGCCTTCACGACTTCGACGAACAACGCCATGTCGTTCAGCAGTTCCATGCTCATTGCCCCACCAATGGATCAATGTTATCCAGATTACCCGGTTTATCCCGAAAAGGAAGCAATGGATGATGGGTGTGTGGAGGCGAGGTCGGCACACCCGTGCGCGGCCAGCGCCCGAGGCGGCACCGACCTGGCGCCGCTATCCCGAATCTCGAGGAGCAACGCATCATGAGCCAACTGTTCACCCCGGCCCGCGTGGGCCGCTACACGCTGCAAAACCGCCTCGTCATGGCGCCGATGACCCGCAGCCGCGCCGCCTTCGACGGCACGCCGGGCCAATGGGCTGCCGAATACTACGCGCAGCGCGCGAGCCTGGGCCTGATCGTCACCGAAGGCACGCAGCCTTCCGACGACGGGCAGGGCTATCTCACCACGCCCGGCATCTATACCGACGCGCACGTCGCCGGCTGGAAGGCGATCAGCGACGCCGTGCATGCGCGCGGCAGCCGCCTGTTCATCCAGCTGATGCACGTCGGACGCATGTCGCATCCCGACAATACGCCGCATCACCGGCAGGCCGTCGCACCGTCGGCGATCGCACCGGGTGCGCAGATGTTCACGGTGAAGGGCATGCTGGACATCCCCGTGCCGCGCGCATTGACGACCGAGGAAGTGCGCGCGACCGTCGAGGACTTCCGCACCGCGGCACGCCGCGCGATCGAGGCCGGTGCCGACGGCGTCGAAATCCACGGTGCGAACGGGTATCTGGTCCAGCAGTTCTTCTCGCCGAATGCGAACACGCGCACCGACGTGTATGGCGGCTCGATCGAGAACCGCGCCCGCTTCGCGATCGAGGTCGCGACGGCGATCGCCGACGAGATCGGCGCCGACCGCACCGCGATCCGCCTGTCGCCCGGCGCCACGCTCGGCGGCGTGGACGAAGGCGAGCAAGGGCCGGACCTGAACCGCTATCTGGCGACCGAACTCGACCGTCTCGGCCTCGCTTACCTGCACGTGATGCATCACGGCAACGAAGCGCTGCTGGCCGACCTGCGCGCGCGCTGGAGCGGCATGCTGATCCTGAACCGCCCGGGCCGCCCGCGCGACACGATCGGCGACGACCTGAAGTCGGGGCTGGCCGATCTCGAAGCGTACGGGCAGATGGTGCTGGCGAATCCGGATTTCGTGACGCGGGTGAAGACCGGCGCGCCGATGAACGACGCGCGGCGCGAAACGTTCTTCGGCGGCGATGCGCGCGGGTATGTCGACTATCCGGCGCTGGATGGGGCGGCTGCGGCTTGATGCTGTCGCGCGGGACGATAGCTGCGACACGCCCGAACTGCATCGCAGCTATCGCAGGTGATCCGCGCGATGTCCGCCACAGACTGAACCTCCCATTGCTCACCACCCGTCACTTTGGACGGAGCGGGGGAAAGGCGGAGCGGAGGCAACGGATCAATCGGTATTTCGCATGGCATCCGGTATCCGGTACGTGCCATCGCGATAGTCGAGTGTCATGTTGCGGCGTTGAGCGGGTGACGTGTGGCCCGAGCATCTATCGACTTCGAGCCGGTTCACGCGCTCGACGTACTTTTCGCTGACCCGCAAAACGGCATAGCCTTGCGTGTCTGCCGGACCGAGTGCGAGCGTGCGCGACG
This sequence comes from Burkholderia sp. Ac-20392, assembly GCF_017104585.1. Classification (NCBI taxonomy): domain Bacteria; kingdom Pseudomonadati; phylum Pseudomonadota; class Betaproteobacteria; order Burkholderiales; family Burkholderiaceae; genus Burkholderia; species Burkholderia sp. Ac-20392. The sequence continues at coordinate 3,488 of NZ_JAAGPB010000325.1, read as the reverse complement.
TCTCTGAAGTGCTTGTACAAGGACCATCACGGTCGCCCGTCCAATCGCTCACGATCAGTCGATCCAACACGGTGCGCAAATGCTGCCCATCGATCAAATAGAGACTCAGCGTAGCGATGCCCGACATATCCGCGGGCGGGCCGCCAGACGACTTGAGGCGCACGCCGAAGGCACGTTGAGTGGAGGTCAGCTGATAGCGCGCCGTGTCGAGCTCGATGCCCTCAAAATAGTGATCCTCGGCGTAGTGAATCGCCGATCGCTGAAACCGATGCGCGACTATCGCACCCGTAGCCGTGTCGGCAACCACTACTTCGATGTCGACGACGTTCGGCCCGTCGCTGCTGTCTTTCTGCATCAGGGGTAACGCCCCGATCGTCAGCGCCTCGTTCGCGGGCCAGACCTTGCAAACCGCGTGTGTAGCATCCAGCGTACGGCCGGGATGGAGTTGCGCCGACCAGTTCTGGAGGTTCTCACTGCACCCTGCATGCGCGATAAGCGGCGCCAAAGCGGCAACAGCGCAAATCACAGCGCGTTTCATCTTCGCTTTCCCGATGGTCTTCGTGAATTTTTCCCAATGGCGAATAGTACGTGGGAAACATCGAAAAGCGGTCAGAAGAAGTTCGAAGAGGATTGGAACAGGCCGTGCCGGCAATGGTATTGCCGCTGGCATGGCGCGTAGGGGACGGCACCGCGAACATTGGCGGGCAAGGCCGGCGCAAGCTGCTGGAGCGGGTCCGAAGCTGGTCGCCCAAGAGCGCTCGCGTTATACGTGACGGGGGGTGAACGTCTCATTGTTCCGATATTTCAGGAACAAAGCCGATTACATTCACCGCACACCCATTGTTCTCATATTTCAGGAACAAAGAGATTCGTTCGGCAAACCAGATGCACTGGCTTGCCGTGGCATCCTCCATCAAAACTGCCCCGCCGCCCCCGTCCATCGCAAGTAATCCCCGCGCGTCCAGTCGAGCGACACCCCGACGCGCTTCGTACCGGGCCGGATCTTCGGCTTGTACACCGACAGCGTCAGCGACTCCAGCGCCGGCCACTCCCGGAACGACAGCACCGCGATATCGGCGACGAGCGTCTCGAGCAACCGCGTATGCGGCTTGTGCGACAGGAACGCGGCAATCCGCGCGCAATAGCCGTCGTAATCGATCCACTCGCCCTGCTCGCTCGGCTCGCACCGGTAGCCGAGCCTTGCATCGATCACGATCGGCTGCGGCGCTTCATGCTCGTGCGCATGAATGCCGATCCGCGCGGGCACCTTCAGTTCGTCGACGAACACGCTCCAGCCGCGCCCGCGCAGGCGCGGCGCGTCGATCGCCACGAACGGTTCGTCGAACGGCTTCATGATGCAAGCGGCGCGGCCGCGTCGAGCATGATGCGCACGAAGTAGTCGGCGAAGCTGCGGCGCAGGACGATCTCGAACGCATCGTCACCGGTCGGGATCAGCACGATCGACGACTTGAAGTAGTGCGACTGCGCACACTGGCCCGGCTTGAACGCACGCGGATGGAGATCGAGCGGGCAGCCGCGTGCAAGCACGTCACGCACGCGTTCGCCGCTGATCTCGACCACCGTATAGCCGCTGCCGACGTCGACGGCCGCCGCATACGAACCCTGCACGGCCTCCGCGAGCTGCGCCTCCAGCACGCCGGCCTGCACGGGCCCGTTCGAGCGCACGAGCCACTCGTCGGGGCCGAGCCACAGCACGTCGTACTCGGCGCCGCGCGCCACCGTGTTCGGCGCCGCGGGCGGCCGGCAGCCGACCACGCGCTCGAACGCGCTGACGAACGCCGGATCGCTCAACTCGCCGCGCACGTTGACGAGATCGAGGAACGGCCGCTCGCGCAGCGTGAACTTCTTCGATGCACGCGCCTGGTGCGGCTTCAGCACGTCGGCCGCGCCGACGAACGGCGACTCAAGCGTTGCGCCGCCTGCGCCCGCCACCTGCGTCTGGTTTCTGGTTTCATTCCACATGCTGGCGCACCCCTTCGGTATCGTAGAAAACCGGGCTCGAGATCTTCGCGGTGATGCGCTTGCCGTTGGCCAGCGGAATCACGACGCTCTCGCCCATCTTGTTCAGGCCGCCCTTCACCACCGCAAGCGCGATCGAGCGCTTCAGGATCGGGCTGTAGTAGCTCGACGTCACGTGGCCGATCATCGGCGTCGGATCGACCGCCGACACCTGCGTGTCCTTCGCGATGATCTGCGCGCCTTCCGGCAGCACGAACTGTTCGTCCTCGGTCAGGAGGCCGACGAACTGCTTGCGGCCTTCCTTCGCGGTGTCCGAGCGCGCGAGCGAACGCTTGCCGAGGAAGTCCTTCGACTTCGCGACGACGCCGCCCATCCCGAGGTCGTACGGCGTGATCGAGCCGTCGGTATCCTGGCCGACGATGATGTAGCCCTTCTCCGCGCGCAGCACGTGCATCGTCTCGGTGCCGTACGGCGTGATGTCGAACTCGGCACCGGCCGCCATCAATGCTTCCCACACCGCGCGGCCCGCGTTCGCCGGCACGTTCACTTCATAGGCGAGCTCGCCCGAGAAGCTGATCCGCATCACGCGCGCCTTCGCGCCTGCAACCGTGCCGTTCCGGTAACTCATGAACGGGAACGCCTCGTTGCCGAAGTCGATGTCCTGGCACACCTTCTGCACGACCTTGCGGCTCTTCGGGCCGACCACCGCGAACGTCGCCCAGTGATCGGTGACCGACGACAGCCGCACCTTCATGTCGGGCCATTCGGTCTGCAGCCAGCGCTCGAGCCACGTCAGCACGCGCGCCGCGCCACCCGTCGTGGTCGTCATCATGAAATGCTGGTCGGCGAGGCGCACCGTCACGCCGTCGTCGAACACCATCCCGTTCTCGTCGAGCATCAGCCCGTAGCGGCACTTGCCCACTTCGAGCTTGTTCCACGGGTTCGTGTACATCCAGTTCAGCAGCTTCACTGCGTCCGGGCCCTGGATGTCGATCTTGCCGAGCGTCGACGCGTCGAGGATGCCGACGCTGTTGCGCACCGCCAGGCATTCGCGCTTCACGGCCGCATGGAGATCCTCGCCGTTCTTCGGGAAGTACCACGGCCGCTTCCAGTTGCCGACGTCCTCGAACAGCGCGCCGTGCTCGACGTGCCACTCGTGCACGCAGGTCTTGCGGATCGGGTCGAGGAAATCGCCGAGCTCGCGGCCCGCGAACGTGCCGAACGACACGGGCGTGTAGTTCGGGCGGAACGTCGTCGTGCCCGTTTCCGGAATCGTCTTGCCGAGCGCCCCCGCGAGGATCGCCATCCCGTTGATGTTGCCGAGCTTGCCCTGGTCGGTGCCGAAGCCCATCGCCGTGTAGCGCTTCACGTGCTCGACCGACTCGAAGCCTTCGCGTGCGGCCAGCAGGATGTCCGCGGCCGACACGTCGTTCTGGAAGTCGACGAACTGCTTCGGCCCGCGCGCCGCGGCTTCGCGGCTGCCGACCAGCCACAGCGGCTGCAGTGCA
>NZ_JAAGPB010000324.1:0-10175 GCF_017104585.1 Burkholderia sp. Ac-20392 | reverse complement strand
CGCGTTGCAGCGTGCGTGGACGCGGCAGGATGCGCTGACGGCGGACGAGCGCGCCGAGGTGGCGCTCGCGGTATCGGAGGCGAAGATCGTCGCGCAGCGCGCGGCGCTCGAGAACGGCGAGGCGCTGTTCGACGCCTGCGGTGCACGCGCGACGGCCGCGTCGCTCGGCCTCGACCGCTTCTGGCGGAATGCGCGCACGCATACGCTGCACGATCCGCTCGACTACCGGCTGCGCGACGTGGGCCGGTTCGCGCTGGCCGGGGAATTGCCGCCGGCGTCGCTCTATACGTAAGTGAGCGCGCGTTCCGTCACTGATCGACGGTAGGCAGGGGTTCCGCCGGCACGGCGACGGGGGCGGGTGCGAGCGCAGGCTGGCTGGCCGGCGGTGCGCCGCCCTCCACGCCGGCGCGCTTGAACGACACCAGCTCGTTCGAATAGCGCGCGTTCCGCATCCCGTTCGCGTCGTAGTACTCCTCGACCGACTTGACCCAGCGGCCTACTGCCGGCACGTACCAGAACGCCTTGTAGGTCTTGCCGGTCTGCTCGGCCGTGCCGTTGTTGCGGCTCTGCATCACGATCGTCGAGCCACCCGCGTTGCGCGATACGCCCGACGTGATCGATTGCCCTGGCGCGGGTTGCGCCTTCCAGGTGCCTTCGGCCTCGATCTTGATCGCGTCGAACTTGCCGCCCGCCACGGTGACGGTGTCGGGGCCAACGACCTTGTAGTGCGTGTCGTACGCCTCCGACGCGTGCTGCGCATTCGGGTGCGACTCGCTGTACTTGACCGTCCACGTCTTGCCGGCCGTCAGCGGAAACGCCAGCGGACGATTCACCACGGTTTCCGTGCCGTTGACGCTGCGCGAGCGGCTCCAGTCCGCATCGACGATCAGTTCACGCGGCGCCTGCGTCGCGCCGCTCTGTTGCGTTTCGACGTAGATGTGCTCGGACGTCGTGCGCTGCACGGAAATCTGGTCGCGCGTCTGGCGCCAGCCGTTCGGGCCGATTTCGACGGTGTTGATGTAGGTCCAGGTATCGCCCGGCTTCAGCGCCGGGGGCGCGATCGATTGGGCGAGTGCGACGCCGGGCAGCGCGGCGCACAGTGACAACGCAGCAAGTATTTTCGTTTTCATGGTGTGAGGGGGCCATCGGTCTCGCCGGGAAGCTTATCAACCACACCTTTCAATCGGCATGCCGTGCGCGGTGCCGCCGAGTCGAACCGGCGGCCCGGCGGGATCGTGAATCGCCGCCGCATGACCGGCCCGCTGGACGTCCGAAATGATATGTTATATCGTTTCGATACAATATATCATTCTCTCCTCAACGTCCTCGACCGGAATCGCCCGATGCGTACCGCACTCCAACCGTCCACGCGGCTTCCCGTGACCGTCCTGTCCGGCTTCCTCGGCGCCGGCAAGACGACGCTGCTCAACCACATCCTCAACAATCGCGAGGGCCGGCGCGTTGCGGTCATCGTCAACGACATGTCCGAGGTCAACATCGACGCCGCGCTCGTGCGCGACGGCGGCGCGGGGCTGTCGCGCACCGACGAGAAGCTGGTCGAGATGAGCAACGGCTGCATCTGCTGCACGCTGCGCGAAGACCTGCTGATCGAGGTCGACCGGCTCGCGCGCGAAGGGCGGTTCGACCAGCTCGTGATCGAATCGACCGGCATCTCGGAGCCGCTGCCGGTGGCCGAGACGTTCACGTTCGAAGGCGAGGACGGCCGCAGCCTCGGCGAAGTCGCACGGCTCGACACGATGGTGACGGTGGTCGACGCGTTCAATTTCCTGCGCGACTACGCATCGCGCGACAGCCTGCAGTCGCGCGGCGAATCGATGGGCGAGGAAGATGCGCGCACGGTGGTCGATCTGCTGATCGACCAGATCGAGTTCTGCGACGTGATCGTGATCAACAAGATCGACCTGATCGACGCAAGCGCGCGCGAGCGGCTCGTCGCGCTGCTGCGCGGCCTGAATCCACGCGCACGGATCGAGATCGCCGAATTCGGCAAGGTGCCGCTCGAGCGCGTGCTCGACACGGGCCTGTTCGATTTCGAAGCGGCGTCGCGCGCGCCGGGCTGGCTGCAGGAGATGCGCGGCACGCACACGCCCGAGACCGACGAGTACGGTATCCGCAGCTTCGTCTATCGCGCGCGTCGGCCGTTCCATCCGCAGCGTTTCTTCGATCTCGTCGAAAGCGAATGGCCGGGCGTCGTCCGCTCGAAGGGGTTCTTCTGGCTTGCCACCCACCCGACCGTCGCCGGCTCGTGGTCGCAGGCCGGCGCGGTTGCGCGGCACGGGCCGGCTGGCTACTGGTGGGCGGCCATGCCGCCCGAGCGCTGGCCGCAGGACGCGGAAGCCGTCGCGCAGATCCGCGCGCGCTGGGACGAGCACGTCGGCGATGCGCGGCAGGAACTCGTGCTGATCGGCATGGACATGGACGAGCCCGCGCTGCGCGCGCGCTTCGACGCATGTCTGCTGACCGACACGGAGATGGCCACCGGCCCCGAACACTGGACCACGTGGGACAACCCGTTTCGCGACTGGCCCTGACTTGAACGCGCTTCCTGCATCGATCCGGATGGAGAAGGCGCTCCACCGGATTCCGAGCATGAACGCACCCCTTCCCGATATTTCCCTGACCGATGCCGCACCGGGCGGCCGCCCGCTCGAATGGGTCGGCATGCAGGGCATCGACCTGCCCGTTGCGGTGGCCGAGCCCGGCTGCCGGCGCGACGTGCATGCGCGCGCCGACGTGCAGGTCGATCTGCCTGCGCCGCACGTGAAGGGCATCCACATGTCGCGGCTGTACCGGCTGCTCGACGGGCTCGACGACGGCGCGGCGCTGTCGCCGGCCGGCCTTCGGCATGTGCTGCACGCGATGGTCGACAGCCATCGCGACTGCGACACGCGCAGTGCGCGGCTACGGCTGCGCTTCGACTTGCTGGCGCGTCGTGCGGCGCTGGTGACCGACGGGCTGGCCGGGTGGAAGGCCTACCCGGTTCGTGTTGATGCGACGCTGACCGGCTCCAGTTTCGAGCTGCGCGCGCAGGTGACGGTCGACTATTCGTCGACGTGCCCGTGCTCGGCCGCACTGTCGCGGCACTGGGTCGAGCAGGCATTCCTGGCGGCGTTCGGCCGCGACGTTCGTGTGGAACCGGCGGCAGTCGCCGCGTGGCTGAAACGGCACGCGACGGCGGCCACGCCGCACAGCCAGCGCAGCGAAGCCATCGTCAGCGTGGGGCTGCCCGCCGATGGCGCGACGCTGGGGCTGATCGACCTGATCGATCGCATCGAGCACGCGCTCGGCACGCCGGTGCAGACGGCCGTCAAGCGCGCGGACGAACAGGCGTTCGCGGTGCTGAACGGCGGAAACCTGATGTTCGTCGAGGATGCCGCCCGCCGGGTCCAGGCCGCGCTGGACGGCCACCATGCGAACCCGCGCGTGCACGTCCGCCATCTGGAAAGCCTGCATCCGCACGATGCGGTGGCCTGGGCCGCACCGGTTCGCGAAGGCGTCGACGCATGCTGATCCGCAAGCTGTTCCGGTTCGAGAACGCGCACATCGTGCGCGGCTGCAGCACGCGACGCTGCTCGCATTCGATCCACGGCCATTCGTATCGCGTCGAGCTGCTGCTCGAAGCGCACGCGCTGGATCACGGGCAGATGATCTACGACTTCGGGCTGCTCAAGGGCGACGTGCGCGACCTGATCGACGCGTTCGACCACGCAGTGACGCTGTGGTCGCATGACGACCCCGGCTATGTCGAGAGCATGCGCCGGCATTCCGAGCGCTGGGTGCTGCTGCCCGTGTCGCCGAGCGCCGAGCAGTTCTCGCGCGTGTTCTTCCGCCTCGTCGACGCGGCATTGGCCTGCACGCGCATGTCGAACGGCGAAGCCGACGTGCGGCTGCATTCGATCATCGTTCACGAAACCGAGACCGGTTACGCGCAGTGTTTTCGCGACGATGCGTTCAACCCGCGCATGGGCCGCATCGACCTGGACGACATCGTGTTCGCGCCGGCCATCGCCGGACAGTGGCGCGATCCGGGCCTGTTCGAGCGGATCAAGCGCGGCCGTCCCATTTCAAGGCAGGAATCCTGATGATCAGAAAGAACCCGCGCGGCGACCTGCCGCAGATCCACCCGAGCGCCTTCGTCGATCCGACCGCCATTCTGTGCGGGCTCGTGATCGTCGAGGAGAACGTGTTCATCGGCCCGTACGCGGTGATCCGCGCCGACGAAACGGATGCCGGCGGCCGGATCGCGCCGATCGTGATCGGTGCGCATTCGAACATCCAGGACGGCGTGGTGATCCATTCGAAGTCGGGCGCGAGCGTCACCATCGGCCAGCACACGTCGATCGCGCATCGCGCGATCGTCCACGGGCCGTGCAAGGTCGGTAACGGCGTGTTCGTCGGCTTCAACAGCGTGCTGTTCAACTGCACCATCGACGACGGCTGCGTGGTGCGCTACAACGCGGTCGTCGACGGCTGCCACCTGCCGCCGGGCTTCTACGTGCGCTCGACCGAGCGCATCGGGCCGGAAACCGATCTCGCCGCGTTGCCGCAGGTGACGGCCGACGCAAGCGATTTCTCCGAGGACGTCGCACGCACGAACAATGCACTGGTGCTGGGCTACAAGCACATTCAGAACGAGTTCTGAGTCATGGACGAGCCCATCCGAAGCGAAGGGGGCGCGAGCGACGCGCTGAAGCGACGTCACGCCGACCTGCTGGTGCACGGCGGCACCGTGATGACGCCCAACGGTGCCGAGCGGATCGACGTCGCGTGCGTGGACGGCCGCGTCGTCGCGCTGGGCGCGTTGCATGGCACCTGGAGCGCCGAGGTCGTGCTCGATGCGGGCGGGCTGCACGTGCTGCCGGGTGTCGTCGACAGCCAGGTGCATTTCCGCGAACCAGGCTTGACGCACAAGGAGACCCTCGAGGCCGGCACGCGCGGCGCGGTGCTCGGCGGCGTCACGACGATCTTCGAGATGCCCAACACGCATCCGCTGACGCTGACCGCGCAGGATCTGCAGGCGAAGCTCGATCTCGCGTGCGGCCGTGCGTGGTGCGACTACGCGTTCTACATCGGCGGCTCGGCCGCGAATGCCGAACGGCTGCCGGCGCTCGAAAACCTGCCGGGCTGCGCGGGCGTGAAGGTCTTCATGGGCAGTTCGTTCGGCGATCTGCTGGCCGACGACGAAGCCGTGTTGCGCCGGATCGTGCGCAACGGGCGGCGGCGCATGGCCGTGCACGCGGAGGACGAGGCGCGGCTGCGCGAGCGCCGGGCGCTCGTGGAGGCGAGCGGCGACGTGCGCGATCATCCGCGCTGGCGCGACGAGGAAAGCGCGCTGGCCGCGACGCGGCGCATCGTCGGGCTGGCTGCCGAAGCGGGCCGCCGGCTGCATGTGCTGCACGTGTCCACCGCCGGGGAAATGGCGTTCCTCGCGCGGCACCGGCATCGCGTGACGGTCGAGGTCACGCCGCATCACCTGAGCCTGCACGCGCCCGATTGCTACGAGCGGCTCGGCACGTTCGCGCAGATGAATCCGCCGGTGCGCGAGCGGCATCATCAGGACGCACTGTGGCAGGCCGTTCGCGATGGCGTGGTCGACGTGATCGGCAGCGATCACGCGCCGCATACGCGCGATGAAAAACGCCGGCCCTATCCGCAGTCGCCGAGCGGGATGACGGGTGTGCAGACGCTGCTGCCGCTGATGCTCGATCACGTGCATGCGGGCCGCCTGAGCCTCGCACGGCTGGTCGACCTGACCAGTGCCGGGCCGGCGCGCATCTTCGGGATCGCGGGGAAAGGGCGGATTGCGTCGGGCTACGACGCCGATTTCAGCATCGTCGACTTGCGCGCGCGCCGGATCATCCGGGACGAATGGATTGCCAGCGTGAGCGGCTGGACACCCTATGACGGGTGCGCGGTCACCGGCTGGCCCGTGCATACGGTCGTGCGCGGTCAGGTCGTGGTGCGCGACGGTGCGCTGAACGGGGAACCGGCAGGGCAGGCCGTGACGTTTCTGGATGCCTAGATCGGCAGGCGAACCGTCTGCTTGATGCGCTTCAGGGGAATCTCGGTTTCGACGTTGCGGACGCCTTCGATCTGCGTGAGCGTCTCCATCTGAAAGCGCTGGTAGTCGTCGAGATCGCGCGCGATCACGCGCAGCAGATAGTCGTAGCTGCCGGCCATCAGATGGCATTCGAGCACTTCCGGCGCTTGCTCCATTTCGCGCGCGAAGCGTTCGACGGTTGTCTTGTCCTGGCGTTCCAGCGTGACGCGCACGAACGCGGTGAATCGCAGGTCGACGGCAGCCGGGTTCAATAGCGCGACATAAGCGTCGATCACGCCTTGTTCCTCGAGCAGATGAACGCGGCGCAGGCATGGCGTGGCCGACAGCCCGGCCTGTTGCGCGAGTTCGGCATTCGTCTGGTTCGAATTCCGTTGCAATGCACGCAGAATGCGCCGGTCGATCGCGTCCAGTTTGATTGGCATTTTTTACTACCAAAATCTTGAAAACTAGAGATTAGCTCCAAATCGACGATTTCATGTAGCCAAATACGCATCCAATCTCCACGGAAGGGCGCCGATAATCTGACGACCGGCCGGGTGATTCTCGTCCGCCGGCTACCCCTTCAGGAGCGCTCTCATGTCACATCTATCCTGGCTGCCATTCATCGCAACGTCGCTTCTGATCATCGTCACGCCGGGTCAGGACATGGTGCTCGTGATGTCGCGCACGCTGTCCGGCGGCACGCGTGCGGGCCTCGTGACGGCCGCGGGCGTCAGCGTCGGCCTGCTCGTTCATACGATGCTCGCGACGCTCGGTCTGGGCGCGCTTCTTCAGGCATCCGAATGGCTGTTCACGGCGCTGAAGGTGATCGGCGCGCTGTATCTGCTGTACCTGGGCATCGCGTTGCTGCGGTCGTCGGGCGAACTGACGCTCGCGAGCGGCCGCGACGGTGTGCAGACATCGCGGCTTCGCACGTTCGCGCAAGGCGCGCTTTCCAACGTGTCGAATCCCAAGGTCGCGCTCTTCTATCTGGCGTTCCTGCCGCAATTCGTGCCGGCGGGCACCGCGCATCCGATGCTGTCGCTGTTCGTGCTGGGCACGACGTTTGCCGGCCTGACGTTTCTCGTCAAGGGGCCCGTCGCACTGTTCGCCGGTCTGCTGTCGGCGTCGATTCGCCGCAATCCGAGCATCCTGACGCGCATGCATCGCGTCAGCGGCGTGGTCCTGCTGGGGCTGGGCGTGAAGCTGGCGCTCGAGCGTCGCTGATCGCCGTGACCTCGTACGCGTGCCGTCGACGCGATTGCGCCGACGGCACGCTTCCCGGCGTCGGGTAAAGCCGCCCGACGCTTCACGGCCCACGCCGATTACCAGCGATAGCCGACGCCTGCACCCGCGCCGAACGAGCCGTGGCCCGACACGGCCGTCGTCACCGAGCCCTTGACCAGCCATTTCGTCGTCGCGAAGGAAAGACCGACCGCCATCGCGCTCTGACCGCCGTACGTGCCGCCGCCGAGTGCGACGACCTTCTCGCCGGGCAGCACGGCTTGCGGCATGTTGGCCATCGCGATCGCGCTCGCCGTGCCCGCATCCGCGTCCTTGCGGTACTTCGACATTTCCTCGCGGACCGAGTTGATCGCGCCGTTCAGCTGGCGCACGTTCACGCCGTCCGTCGGCGCGGTGCCGTCGGCCACGTTGGTCAGCTGGCGCTCGGCGCCCGGTGCGCCGATCGACACCGTGTTGTCGCGCGACGCGACCGAATTCGCACCCAACGCGACCGCGTTGTTTGCCGGTGCCTGGCTGTTCGCGCCGATCGCCGTCGAATTGTTGCCGGAGACGTTCGAGCCGGTACCGATCGCCGTGCTGTTCGTTCCCGTGACTTTCGAGTTCGTGCCGGTGGCGGTGCCGTTCGCCGCCGTGACCGTCGCGTTCGTGCCGGTTGCCGTGCCGTTCGCCGCGGCGACGGTTGCGTTCACGCCGATCCCCGTGCCGTTGTCGCCCGACACGTTCGCGCCGTTGCCGAGCGCCGTGCCGTTCGTCGCGCTGACCGACGTGTTCTTGCCGATCGCGGTGCCCGTGCTGTCCGCCACCGTGCCGCTCGGGACGCTCGACGAAATCTTGCCGACGGTGTTCGTCAGCGTGGCCAGATTATTCGTCAGCGTGGACACCTGGCTGGCGATCGAGAAGAGCTGCGAGCCGTTGACCGCGTCGGTGCTGGTCGCGCTGATCGCGCCGGCCGCGACGTTGACGATCTGGCGCTCGGCGCCGGCGCTGCCCACGCTGACCACGCCGACCGGCGTGCCTGCGAAACCGCTATAACCGACACCGTTGAGCGTCACGCTGCTGACGGTGGTCGCCGCACGCGTGGCCGAGTTCGCACCCAGCGCCACGGAATTCGCGTCGGCCGCGTTCGCGCCTTCGCCGATGGCCACCGCATTCACCGCGGATGCCGTTGCACGGGCAATCGCGACGCTGCCGGTCGCGGATGCCGAACTGTCGACGCCGAGCGCGACCGCATCGGCTACGCCGGCGTTGGCCTGGAAGCCGAGCGCCGTGCCGCCGGCCGCGCTGCTGCCTTTGCCGATCGCGGTCGAAAAGGTCGTGGTGGCGCTGGCGCCCTGGCCGACTGCCGTCGACTGATCCACGGCGAATGCGCCCTGACCGAATGCCGCGGCCGTGGCGCCGTTCGCGACCGCGCCTTCGCCGACTGCCGTCGCGTTGAGGCCGGTCGCGGTGGCAAACGCGCCAACCGCCGTTGCATGATCGCCGGTCGCGACCGAATTGCCGCCGAGCGTCGTCGCTTGCGTGCCGGTCGCGACGGACTGCCGCCCGATCGCGACGGTTTCGCTGTACGCGCCGGTCGACGAACCCGAATCGGCGACGGCCGACGGGCCGATCGCGATGTTGTCGCAGCCCCGTGCCGTGGCCTGATACGTGTTGGTGCCCGAAATCGCGATGTTGTCCGAGCAACCTGCCACGGTATCGATCGAATTCCCGTTCTGCACATAGGAGGCCCGCGCCGGCGCGGAAGCCGTGAAGGCGACGACTGCTGCGCTGACGGCGATGGCCAGCGCCGCTTTCGACTTCGCCGGCACGCGCTGCGCCGGGTTCCCCAACCCTCGATGATTCTTGTTCATGTTGTTCCTAGGCTCGATATGAAATTGTGTTGTGGCTAGCGTGTCCGTCTCACGATTTCCCTATCGCATTGGTTCGAGTACGATCCGATTGAAAAGATGTACTAAACAAATTTGACATTCGACGGAGTGAATCCGAGGGGGAAACGGCGCAGGTGCGGCTGCGTTGCTTGACGTGACCCGGCACGCTCGCGCGTTCCGGATCGGCAACCTGAGATGCGACGACGCATTCTGATCGGACGCGCCGGGGCCCAGGTTTGCCGTAGCGGTCGATCTCTATGCTTCAGGGGAAATTCGTCTGGAGAAAAGCGCGCCGACTACCAGCATGGCAGCGGCGGCACGAAAGCCGGCGTCCGAGCGCCGGCCTCCGTCAAGCTGGGTAGCGCGCGCTACTGCGCCGGCAACGCGTCCGCCAGCGCCCGCATTGCTTCCACCGTCTCCGGGTTTGCCGGAAAGAACGCCTCGATCGCGAGTTCGGACAGCGTCACGTCGACCGGCGTGCCGAACACCGTCGTCGTGCTGAAGAACGTCAGTTCGCCGGCTGCCGTGCGCAGCCGCAGCGGCACCGCGATATCCGCAAAGTCGGTGCGCGCATGGGTGTCGTCGGGCTGGCCGTCGGGCGCCGGATACGCGGCGAGTTCGTCGCGCAGCGTGTGCAGCGTGCGGTCGCCGCTCACATCGATCTGCCGCTGCAGCCGATGCAGGATGTGCGCGCGCCATTCGTGCCAGTTGACGATCTGCGATGCGAGCCCGTCCGGATGCAGGCTCAGCCGCAGCACGTTGACGGGCGGCTGCAGCAGCGCCGGGTCGGCCTGCGCGACCAGCGCGCCGAGCATCCGGTTCGCGGCGAGCAGCGTCCAGTGGCGGTCGACGGCGAGCGCCGGATAAGGTTCGTCCCCCCCCCCCCCCCCCCCCCCCCCCCCCCCCCCCCCCCCCCCCCCCCCCCCCCCCCCCCCCCCCCCCCCCCCCCCCCCCCCCCCCCCCCCCCCCCCCCCCCCCCCCCCCCCCCCCCCCCCCCCCCC
>NZ_JAAGPB010000323.1:0-10042 GCF_017104585.1 Burkholderia sp. Ac-20392 | reverse complement strand
AGCGGCACGAGGCCCGGCACGCCGGGCAGCAGCCGCATCGTCACGCCGACCGTCGCGATGCCGACGAGCGCGCCCGTGCACGAGCGCAGGCGCTCGCGCCAGCCCAGCGACATCGGATGGGGAATGAAGCTGTGCAGCCATTGCCGCAACGTGCGGCGCGACGAAGGGGAGCCTGACGACATGGACGGTAAGCGGTAAAAGTGACAGCGCGGATGCGCGCAGCGACAAGCCGCGAATTATATCGCGTTGTGATACAAATTGTCGCGCTGCATCAAGCCGTTGCACGTGCGCGACGCACGTTGCTTGCAACAAGCTTTCATCCGATGAGAGCTTGCGGGCCGGGGAACCGCGCAAATTTGTCTGTAGCGGCGTACAATTCGGGCCACTGAATCCCCCGTCATGCCAGAACTACGTACGCGATGCCCGCTCTCCCGCCTTTCTCCCGGCACGGTGATCGATTCGACGTGGTTCGCGGCTGCGTTCCGTTCCCCACCTGACGCGAGCGCTGCCGACGCCTCCCCACTGACTCTCCCCAAGCCAATTCAATGGACATGCTCGAAAACATGCGCCTGTTCGTGCGCGTTGTCGAAGCCGGCAGTTTTACTGCGGTCGCGAAGGAAATCGACGCGACCACCGCGCAGGTGTCGCGCGCGGTATCGAACCTCGAAGCGCACGTTCAGACGCGGCTGCTGCATCGCACGACGCGCCACCTCGGCCTCACCGAAAGCGGCGAACGCTATTTCGAGCGCGCGAAATCGATCCTCGCGGAAATCGACTACGCGAACGCGGAGGCGCGCAACGCACTGCTGCGGCCGAGCGGCAAGATGCGCATCCACGCGATGACGGGGCTCGGGCAGAGTCACGTCGTGTCGTCGATCGTGCGCTACCAGGAAGACAACCCCGACGTGTCGGTCGAGCTGACGCTCGCGCAGCGGATGCCGAATCTCGTCGAGGAGGGCTATGACGTATCGATCGTGACGGCGTCGCAGTTGCCCGATTCGGGCTATGTCGCGCAGACCTGCGGCACGAGCTGCAGCGTGCTCGTCGCGTCGCGCGAATACCTGGCGCGCCACGGCACGCCGCAGTCACCCGACGAATTGCCGAACCACGTGTGCCTGCGACTCGATACGCCCGCGTCGCCGGCCGGCGAGTGGCGGCTCGAGCGCAGTGACGGCGAGGAGGCCGTGTACGAGCTGCAGCCCGCGCCGTTCCAGGTCAACGTGCCGGACGCGCTGTGCGTCGCGGTGCGCGCCGGGCGCGGGATCGCGTGCGTCGCGCTGTACACGGTGCTCGACGACATCCGCGAAGGGCGGCTGATCCGCGTGCTCCCCGAGTACCGGCTGCAGACGGTGAGCGTGTATGCCGTCTACGCGACGCGCCGCTATCTCGACGCGAAGATCCGCACGTTCCTCGACCACCTGCGCACGACGCTCACGCCTGCGCTCGAGAACGACCTGCGCGAACTCGACCGGCTGACCACCGAACTGACGCCGGGCGGCCGCAAGCGCGCGTGACGATCCGCGCGGGCGTGCTCCGCGCGAACCGCACGGGTCGCGGCGAGGCTCATGCGTGCGGCGGCGCGATGCGAATCCGCTCGAAGCGTCCCGCGAGCCATCCGTAGGCGGCAATGCCGAGCAGCCCGTGCGCGGCGACGAACCACAATGCGCCGGCGAACGAGCCAGTGCTGGCGACGAAATAGCCGATCACGAGCGGCGTGACGATCCCGGCGATGTTGCCGAGGCCGTTGAACACGCCGCCGCTCAAGCCGACCATCCCTTCCGGCGCCGTGTCGGCGAGTACGGCCCAGCCGACCGCCGCGAGCCCCTTGCCGAAGAACGCGATCGTCATCAGTGCGATCACGACCGTGTTCGACGATGCGCCGTTCGCGAGCACGAGCAGCGTCGCCATCGCCATCCCCACGACGAACGGCGTCTTGCGCGCCTTCGACGGATGCATGCCGCGCCGGATCAGCCAGTCCGACAGCACGCCGCCGAGCACGCCGCCCGTGAACCCGCAGATCGCCGGCAGCGCGGCGACCCAGCCGGCCTCCATGATCGTCATCCCGCGCCCCTTGATCAGGTAGATCGGGAACCACGTGATGAAGAAGTAGGTGAGTGCCGTGATGCAGTACTGGCCGATGTAGATCGCCCACAGGTTCCGGTGGCGGAACAGTTGCGACACGTCGTGCCACGACACGCGCGGCCGATGGCGCACGCGGTTCGCTTCGAGATCGACGAGCGCGCCGTGCGCACGCAGGTAGTCGCGTTCCGCGTCGCTTACGCGCGGGTGTCCGTGCGGTTCGCGATACCACGCGAACCACAGCGCGGCGAGCGCGATGCCGAGCATCCCCATCCACAGGAACACGTGCTCCCAGCCGAGCGCATGCGTGAGCCAGGCCATCGCGGGCGTGAACAGCACGACGGCCATGTACTGCGCCGAATTGAACAGCGCCGATGCCGTGCCGCGTTCGGCGGTCGGGAACCAGCACGCGACGATTCTCGAGTTGGCCGGGAACGCCGGCGATTCGACGAGGCCGAGCATGAAGCGCATGACGAACAGCGCAAGCGTGGCGGATGCGCCCTGCACGGCGAGCCAGCCGACCGTGCCCTGCAGCATCGTGAAGACCGACCACAGCAGCAGGCTCAGGCCGTACACGCGCCGCGCGCCGAAACGGTCGAGCAGCCAGCCGCCCGGGATCTGGCCGATCGCATAGGCCCACGCGAACGCGGAAAAGACGATGCCGAGCTGCACGGGCGTCAGCCCGAGGTCGTGCGCGACGCCGGTGCCGGCGATCGACATCGTTGCGCGATCCGCATAGTTGATGACGGTGACCGCGAAAATCAGCGCGAGGACCGCATAGCGGACGCGGCCGATCGTGCGCGAGGCGGCGGGCGACGCGGCGAGGGCGGCGCCGCTGGATCGATTGGGCATGCGTGTCTCCTGGCCTCCGTCGTGCGGAGGCATCCGGTGTTGTAACGGGTGGCCGCCGTGCGGCGTGTGGGTCAGCGCATGACGCTGGTCGGCGGGCGCTGGCCCGCAAAACACGCGGCAAGATTGGCCAGCACGATCCGGCCCATCTCTTCGCGGGTTTCGCGGGTCGCGCTCGCGCGGTGCGGCTGCACGACGACGCGGTCGAGTTCGAGCAACCCGGCCGGCACGTGCGGCTCGTTCGCGAACACGTCGAGGCCGGCGCCGGCGATCGTGCCGTCGGCGAGCGCGCGAATCAGCGCGGCCTCGTCGACCAGCTTGCCGCGTGCGACATTGATCAGGAATCCTTTGGGGCCGAGCGCGGCGAGCACGTCGGCGGTCACGAGCACGTTGCCGTGATCGGCCGATGCCGCGATCACGAGCACGTCGCTGTCGCGCGCGAGCGCGGCGAGGTCGGGCACGAAGCGATAGCCGCTGTCGCGATGCTCGCGTGGGCCGAAGTAGCTGACGGGCATCCGGAACGCCTGCGCGCGCTGTGCGATTGCGCGCCCGACGCGGCCAAGCCCGACGATGCCGAGCCGCTTGCCGGTCACCTGCGTTGCGAGCGGCTGGGCCGTCTTGCCCCAGCGGCCGGCGCGCACGATGCGCTCGCCGGCGCCGAGGTCGCGCAGCGTCATCAGGATCAGCCCCATCGCCATGTCGGCGACGTCGTCGGTCAGCACGTCGGGCGTCGTCGTCACGTGGATGCCGCGTGCACGGGCGCGGTCGAGATCGACGGCATCGGTGCCGATGCCGCTGATCGCGACGATCTCGAGCGCGGGCAGCCGGTCCATCAAGGCGGCGGACAGGCCGTTTGCGCCGCCGGTCACGACACCGCGAATGCGTGCGGCCACGCGATCGAGCAGCGCGTCCGGCTGCTCGGCCGCATACAGCCGGTGCACCGCGTAACGGGCGGACAGTTCGACGTCGATGGCGTCGGGGAGCGGCTGGGTGAGGAGGATGTCGATGGTCATGAAGGTTTCGGTCGTCGTGCGTGGCGCGGGCCGCGCATCAGGTGCAACCGAGTATAGAAATCGCATCGATATCGGTCTAACATCAAAAGACTATCGATTGATTCAAGAATTGGATGATTGAACTGCACCAGCTTCGCTGTTTCGTCGCGGTCGCCGAGGAGTTGCATTTCGGTCGCGCGGCCCGGCGCCTCTTCATGACCCAGCCACCGCTCAGCCGGCAGATCCAGTTGCTCGAGCATGCGCTCGGCATCGCGCTGCTCGAACGCAGCAGCCGGCAGGTCAGCCTGACCGCGGCCGGCGAGCGGTTTCTGCGCGACGCGCGACACATTCTCGAATTCTCCGCACGAGCCGAGCAGGCCGCGCAGCGCGTCGCACATGGCGGCGCCGGCCGCATCACGCTCGGCTTCACGGCGGTCAGCGCGTACCGGATGATCCCGATGCTGCTGGCGCACGCCGCGCATGCGCTGCCCGACGTCGACATCGAATTGCGCGAGATGGTGTCGACCGTGCAGATCGATGCGCTGGCGTCGCGGATGCTCGACGCGGGCTTCGTGCGCCAGCGCGCCGCGCGCCAGCCGCTCGAATACCGGCTCGTGCAGCGCGAACCGATGCTGGTCGCGGTCGCGGAGGGCGCGCCGCTCGCTGCGTGCGAGCGCATCGGCCCCGACGATCTCGACCGGCAGCCGTTCATCGCGTATTCGCCGAACGAGGGGAAATACTTCCACGACCTGATCTCGGGCGTGTTTGCGAACGCGGGGCGGCTGCCGAACTACCTGCATTACGTCGGGCAGACGCATACGATCCTCGGCCTCGTGCGCGCGGGGCTCGGTGCCGCGCTCGTGCCGGCGTCGGCGCGCGAACTGCATGTCGACGGCGTGGTGTTCCGGCCGCTCGCGGGCGCCGACGTGGCGGCCGAGCTGTATCTCGCGTGGCGCACGGACAACGACAATCCGGCGCTGCCGGTGTTCAACGCGATGGTCGAGCGGTTTCTGACCGAGAGCGCTGAAGAAGCGGGCGCATAGGGGGGCGGCGGGGCTGCGACTCGCTCCAGCGTCCCGCCCGCATGCGTGGCCCAAAGTCTGTTGTCAGACAATTCAGGATGACCGCTTGAATCATTTCCGGGTCGTCCGGAATTGGCCGAAATTCCTCAGATTCGCAAATATTTCGGCCGGAAATCGACCGCGCGGATCCCCATTTTCATCCTTGTCACGGGAAAACCCTCATTTTTATCTCGTCGGTCGTCGTATTACTGTATCGATACACTAAATCGATACAGTGCGTCGCGAGGCGCAATCGCAAAGGAGACGGCCCATGAATACCTACACCCGGCGGCGCTTTCTGCAGACGGTGTCCGCCGCCACGCTCGCGGCTGCAGGCGGCTTGCCGGAAGCCGTGCGCGCGCAGCCGGTCGTGACACTGCGCTGCTCGTCGTCGATGCCGGCCGACCAGAACGCCGCGCACTACGTGTGGTACGAGCGTCTTGCCGCGAACCTGAAGGCGAGCGTCGGCGACGCGATCCGGGTCGACTACTTTCCGAACAGCCAGCTCGGCAAGGAGAGCGATGTCGTGCAGCAGGTCAAGATCGGCGCGATCGACATGATGATCGCCGGCTCGTCGATCTGGGCGACGGTGGCGCCGGAACTCGGCATGCTCGATCTCGGCTATCTGTTCGACAGCTATGCGCATGTCGCGAAAGTGCTCGACGGCCCGGTCGGTTCAAGCCTGAACGCGCTGCTGCAAAAGCGCGCGGGCTGCTCGGTGCTGACCTGGGGCTCGCATTTCGGTGGGCGCTGCGTGTTCACGAAGCAGCCCGTATTGGCGCTGCAGGGGCTGAAGGGCACGAAGCTGCGCGTGCTGCCGACGCCGGCGTTCATGGACACCTTCAAGGCGATGGGGGCGGTGCCGACACCGATTCCGTTCGGCGAGCTGTACATGGCCGTGCAGACGGGCGTCGTCGACGGGCTTGAGCACGATCCGGCCACGGTGCTCGCGAGCAAGTTCGACGAAGTGGTGAAATCCTGCTGGCAATCGCATCACGTGTTTGCCGCGATGACCGTCGTGATGGGGCGGCGCGCGCTCGACCGGATTCCGGCGAACCTGCGCCCCGCGTTCGATCGCGCGGTGGCCGACGCAACCGTGCAGCAGCGCGCGATTGCCGCGCAGAAGGCCGACCAGGCCGAGCAGGCGCTGAAGCAGCACGGCATGAGCTTCCATCCGATGGCGGCAGCTGAACGCGCGGCGTTGCGGCAGACGATGCACGACCGGCTCTATACAGCATTCGCCAAGCAGTATCCGGCGACCGCGCCGCTGTTTCCGGCGATTGCCGCCGTACGGGGCTGAGCGATGGAGACCTGTTCCGTTTCGGGCGCCGCGGCGGCGCCTGGCGCCGGCCGTCCGGCTCGTCGCGTGGCGCGCGTGCTGGACGCGATGCTGCACGCGATCGAATACGTGTCCGCGGCGGTGCTGGCCGTCGATGTGCTCGTCGTGTTCGTCTCGGTCGTGTGCCGTTATTTCCTGCACGACCCGCTCGACTGGACCGAAGAGGTCGCGAGTGCGCTGATGATCGTGCTGGTGTTTTTCGGCGCGGCAACGGTGCTCGGGCGCAGCCAGCACGTGGGCATCGACCTGTTTCGCGGCTGGTTCCCGGCACGCTGGCAGGGCGCGCTCGTGCAGATCGGCCACTGGATCGTCGCGGCCGTCTCGCTGAACCTGCTGGTGTCGTCGTGCCAGCTGCTTGCCGACTCGTACGACCAGTTGACGCCGGGCGGGCTGCCGGGCTGGATCAACGTGTACCCGATGATGTTCGGCGCGCTGTTCATGACCGTGTTCGCGCTTGCGAATGCGCTCGACGCGCCGCGCCGCCGCGTGGTCGGCACGCTCGCGTGCTGCGCGGGATTCGCGGCCGCGCTGTACGGATGGAATGTGCTGGTGCCGGCGCACGCGATCGCGCCGGGCATGCTGCTGGCGGCCGGTTTCGTCGGTGGCCTCGTGCTGGGCGTGCCGATCGGTTTCGTGCTCGCGTTCTCGGCGCTGCTGTATTTCCTGGCCGACCCGACACTGCCGCTGCTCGTCTACTCGCAGCAGGTCATGGCCGGCGCCGATCACTTCGTGCTGCTCGCCGTGCCGTTCTTCGTGCTGGCGGGGCTGCTGATGGAATCGAACGGCATGTCCGCACGGCTCGTCGAGCTGCTGCTGCGGATCTTCGGGCGCGTGCGCGGCGGGCTCGGGCTGATCGTGATTCTCGCGACGGCCTGCTTTTCCGGCGTGTCGGGCTCCAAGCTCGCCGACATCGCGGCAGTCGGCGGCGTCGTGATGCCGGCGGTGCGCCGCGCACGCCAGGATCCCGACGAAACGGCTGCGCTGCTTGCGTGCAGCGCGGTGATGGCCGAGACCATCCCGCCGTGCGTGAACATGATCATCATGGGCTTCGTCGCGAACATCTCGATTGCCGGCCTGTTCGTCGCGGGCATCGTGCCGGCCGCGGTGCTGGCCGCGTCGCTCGCGGTGGTGACGGTGATCACCGGGCGCAGGATCGACGTCTCGGCGGTGTTCACGGAACGCCGCGCGTGGCTGCCGCTCGCGGGCGGCGCGCTGGTCGCGCTCGTGATGGTCGCGATGATCGGCAGGGGCGTGACGTCGGGGATCGCGACGTCGACCGAAGTCTCCGCGTTCGCGGTGGTCTATGCGCTCGTGGCGGGCTGGCTCGCGTTTCGCGAGCTGACCTGGCGTACGGTCGGGCGCGTGTTCGTGCGCGCCGCGTCGATGGCCGGCGGCATCCTGTTCATCGTCGCCGCGGCGTCGAGTGTGTCGTTCGCGCTGTCGATCGAGCAAATTCCGGCGCTGGTCTCGGGCACAATGACCGCGTTCGCCCACCAGTACGGTGCGACGATGTTCCTGCTGCTCGCGGCACTGGTCATGGTCGTGTTCGGTGCGGTGCTCGAGGGTGCGCCGGCGTTGATCATCTTCGGGCCGCTGCTTGCGCCGATCGCGCTGCAGCTCGGCATCAACCCGCTGCATTTCGGCACGGTCGTGGTGGTGGCGATGGGGCTCGGCCTGTTCGCGCCGCCGGTCGGACTCGGTCTGTTCACGACCTGCGCGATCACGGGCACAGAAGTCCGGCACGTTGCGCGGCCGATGGTGAAATATCTGCTGGTGCTGGTCGCCGCCCTCGTGGCGCTGATTCTCGTGCCGGCGTTTTCGTTGTGGCTGCCGGCCCGTTTCGGCCTGTAGCCGCCTTTTACAGCAAGACGACATGAGTACGATTCAGGACGTGGCCCGTCATGCGGCCGTATCGGTCAGCACGGTTTCGAACGTGCTCAACGGCCGCACCGACCAGATGAAGCAGGAAACGCTCGAACGCGTGAAGGCCGCGATGGAAGTGCTGCAGTACCGGCCCAGCACGCTGGCGCGCCAGCTCAAGACGGGGCAGACGCCGCTCGTCGGGCTGCTGGTGCCGTCGATGGCGAACCCGATGTACGGCTACATCGCGCGCGAAGTCGAGGCCTGCGCGCAGGAACGGTACGGTCATCGCGTGCTGATCGGCAATACGTATCGCGATGCGAAGAAGGAGGCGTCGTTCTTCGACGACCTGTTCGCGCATGGTGTGCGGCGCGTGATCGTGATCTCGTCGCTGGCCGACGAGAGCCACCTCGAGCGCGCGGCCGAGCGCGGGATGACGGTCGTGAGCTACGACCGGCGCGCGACGCCCGGCGAGCCGTCGAAGGTCGAACACGTGACGGCCGACAACGAAGCCGCCGCGCGGCTCGCGACGCGTTGCCTCGTCGATGCGGGACACCGGCGGCTTGCGTTCGCGACGGTCGCCGGCATGACGGTGAGCCGCAGCGACAAGATTCGCGGCTTTCTCGAGACGGCGCGCGACGCGGGCATCGACGCCCACGCGCGGGTGCTCGACGGCGGCCCCGCGAACGAGTATGGCGACGCGGTGATCGTCGACGTGGGGCGCGCGCTGGGCGTCGCGCTTGCTGCCGATCCGGCGCGGCCGACCGGCATCGTCGCGGTCAACGACCTGTTCGCGCTTGGCCTGATGGCCGGGTTGCGTGACGGCGGCCTGCGCGTGCCGGACGACGTGTCGGTCGTCGGGATGGACGGTCACTTCCTGTCGGCGATTTCGAATCCGGCGCTGACCACGGTGCAACTGCCCGTCACCGAAATGGCCGAGGAAATGGTGCGGCGCGTGATGCGGCCGGACGGCGACACGCCGCTGGCGCCCGAGCCGCACGTATTCTCCCGCGTGACCCTCATCGAGCGTGCATCGGTCGCGTCGCCACCGCTGGTGGACCACGCGCAAGGAGGGGCGGCATGACGCACGTCTTCGTCACGCATCCGTCGGGGATGCTCGACCGCTATTTCGGCGCGAAGGCCATGCGCGCGCTGCAGGCGATCGCGGACGTCACGTGCAACCCGCTCGATCGCGAGCTGGGCACGGACGAACTGGTCGCGGCCGCACAGGGTTGCGATGCGATGATCGCGTATCGGCAGACGCCCGCGCCGCATGCGCTGTTTGCCGGGTTGCCCGAACTTGCGGCGTTCCTGCGCTGCGCGGTCGATATCCGCACCGTCGATGTCGACGCGGCGAGCGCGTTCGGCGTGCTGGTCACGCAGGCGAGCCCGGGTTTCGCGCCGGCGGTCGCCGAGTGGGTGATCGGGGCGATGATCGATCTCGCGCGCGGCATCGGACGTTATGCGTCGGCCTACCACCGCGGGATGCCGCCCGTGCCGCAGATGGGGCGCGAATTGCGCGGCAGCACGCTCGGCCTGATCGGTTACGGACAGATCGCGCGCCACCTTGCGCCGATTGCGACGGCGCTCGGGATGCGTGTGCTCGTCAGTGATCCCTACGTGCGCGTCGACGCGCCGACGCTCGAACAGGTCGACTTCGCGGCGCTGTTGCAAGCGGCCGATTTCGTCGTGTGCCTCGCGCCGGCGACGCCGGCCACCGCGAACCTGATCGATGCGGGCGCGTTCGCGGCCATGAAGCCGGGCGCGTATTTCATCAATGCTTCGCGCGGCGAACTGGTCGACGAGCAGGCGCTGTCCGACGCGCTCGACGCCGGCCGGCTCGCGGGCTGTGCACTCGACGA
>NZ_JAAGPB010000322.1:0-9459 GCF_017104585.1 Burkholderia sp. Ac-20392 | reverse complement strand
ACCGGATCGACGATCCCGACACGCAGCTATCGCTCGTGTACCCGAACCGCCAGTACGTGCCGGCCCGCACGCGCAGCTTCGTCGAGCACGCGCTCGATCATTTCAGCGCGCAGCCGGCCCGCGAACGCACCGACTACGGCTTCCTGCGGCCGTCGCGCGGGCCCGACCGCTCCGACATCGTCACGGGGCTGCAGTAAACTGCGCGCGTCAGCCTTCGGAGGTGCAGCGTGCGCGTGATCCTGTTCAGCAGCCGGCAGTACGACGACGATTCGTTTGCTGCCGCCAACCGGCAGTTCGGCTATCGGCTGCACTTCCAGCCGTCGCACCTCGACGCGGAAACCGCGATCCTCGCGCATGGCTATGACGTCGTCTGCCCGTTCGTCAACGACACCGTCGACGCGGCCGTCCTCGAACGGCTGGCGGACGGCGGCACGCGCCTGATCGCGCTGCGCTCGGCGGGCTTCAACCACGTCGACCTGGCAGCCGCCGAGCGGCTCGGCATCACGGTCGTGCGCGTGCCCGCCTATTCACCGCACGCGGTTGCCGAGCACGCAGTCACGCTGATCCTCGCACTCAACCGCCGCCTGCCGCGCGCCGTCGCGCGCACCCGCGAAGGCGACTTCTCGCTGAACGGCCTGCTCGGCTTCGACCTGCACGGCAAGACCGTCGGCGTGATCGGCACCGGCATCATCGGCAGCGTGTTCGCGAAGATCATGATGGGCTTCGGGATGCATGTGCTCGCGCACTCGGTGCCGCCGTACAACGACGAGCTGATCGCGTTCGGCGCGCGCTATGTCGCGCTCGACGAATTGCTGCACCACGCCGACATCGTCAGCCTGCACTGCCCGCTGCTGCCGTCGACGCACCATCTGATCAACGAACGGACGCTCGCGCGGATGAAGCACGGCGCGATGCTGATCAATACCGGGCGCGGCGGCCTCGTCGATGCGCAGGCGCTGGTCGACGCGCTCAAGAGCGGCCAGCTCGGCCATCTCGGACTCGACGTGTACGAAGAGGAAAGCGGGCTCTTCTTCGAGGATCACTCCGACCTGCCGCTGCAGGACGACGTGCTCGCACGCCTGCTGACGTTCCCGAACGTGATCGTCACGTCGCACCAGGCGTTCTTCACGCGCGAGGCGCTCGCCGAGATCGCGCACACCACATTGCTGAACATCGAGGCGTGGCATGCGGGCACGCCGCAGAACGTCGTGACGGCGAATCGCTGAGAAATCGACGAAACCGGCCCATTTCATGGTTGCGAGCGACACCGCAATCGTTTGCTTTTGACCATCGCTGAAAACACGATCTTTTGCATCAACAATTCCGCACTTTGTTTCGAATGATGTACCGCGGCTCGCGCGCGGTCTGATATCGTTGCGCCGACGTTATCCCCTGCTCGTGCCGCCCATGCGTTTCGACGACTCCGACATCGCCGCCGTCTACCGCGCCATTTTCGAACGGCGCGACATGCGCCACTTCACGCCGGCGCCCGTCGATCCCGCCGTGCTCGCGCGCCTGCTGCGCGCGGCGCATCACGCGCCGAGCGTCGGCTTCATGCAGCCGTGGCGCTTCATCCGCATCACCGATCCGGCGCTGCGCACCGCGATCCACGCGCTGGTCGAGGCCGAGCGCTGCGCGACCGCCGACGCACTCGGCGAGCGCCAGGACGAATTCATGCGGCTGAAGGTCGAAGGCGTGCGCGAATGCGGCGAGCTGCTGGTCGTCGCGCTCGCCGACGGCCGCGAACGCCACGTGTTCGGCCGTCGCACCCTGCCGGAGATGGATCTCGCGTCCGCCGCATGCGCGATCCAGAACATGTGGCTCGCGGCCCGCGCCGAAGGGCTCGGGATGGGCTGGGTATCGCTGTTCGACGTCGATGCGCTACGCGCGCTGCTGCGGATGCCCGACGGCGCGAAACCGATCGCCGTGCTGTGCGTCGGGCACGTCGACGCGTTCTATGCGAAGCCGATGCTCGAGCAGGAGCGTTGGGCGGCGCGGATGCCAATCGAAGCGTGCCTGTTCGAAAATGGCTGGGACGATCCGGCCGCGATCGACGGCGCAGGATCGCCGTCGTCGCGCGCGGACGTGGCGGATGCGGATTCGGCAATGGAAACGGGCGCCGACTCGGCAAGCGCATCGACCACAAGCGTCGACGGCTCGCCCGAACGCATCGCCTGACGCGCACCTCGCCGCCGCTAGCGTTCTGCCCCCAACACATTCAGAGCGCCGCAAACCCCGCCGAATCCCACACTGTGAGCTTCACGCACACTCCCCCGTCGCACGCCGGCAACAACCGTTTTGGCCCCAAGCATAGGGGTTTTCACTGAAGTAGAATCGCGGCTGTCGTTCGCCTTACCGTCCGCCCGTCCCGCGCATCCTGCGCCAGCCCGAGCGACGGCTTTTCCCGAGCCTACCGCGATGCCCTTACCTCTTTTCGCCCTCGCCGTCGCCGCATTTGGAATCGGTACCACCGAGTTCGTGATCATGGGGCTGCTCCCCAATGTCGCCCGCGACCTCGGCGTGTCGATCCCGGCCGCCGGCATGCTCGTGTCGGGCTATGCGCTCGGCGTGACGATCGGTGCACCGATCCTCGCGATCGTCACCGCGAAGATGCCGCGCAAGCGTGCGCTGATGGGCCTGATCGGGCTGTTCATCGCGGGCAACCTGTTCTGCGCGATCGCACCGGGCTATGCGGTGCTGATGGCCGCACGCGTCGTCACCGCGTTCTGCCACGGCGCGTTCTTCGGGATCGGCTCGGTCGTCGCGAGCAACCTGGTCGCGCCGAACCGTCGCGCGCAGGCGATCGCACTGATGTTCACCGGCCTCACCCTCGCGAACGTGCTCGGCGTGCCGCTCGGCACCGCGCTCGGCCAGGCATACGGCTGGCGCGCGACGTTCTGGGCCGTCACCGGCATCGGCATCGCCGCGGCCGCCGCGCTAGCCGTCTGCCTGCCGAAGAACCTCGCGATGCCCGACACCAGCATCACGCGCGAATTCAGCGTGCTGAAACATCCGCAGGTGCTGATGGTGCTCGGCATCAGCGTGCTCGCCTCGGCCAGCCTGTTCAGCGTGTTCACGTACATCACGCCGATCCTCGAAGACGTGACGGGCTTCTCGCCGCGCCAGGTCACTTACGTGCTGCTGCTGTTCGGCCTCGGGCTGACGGTCGGCGGTACGCTCGGCGGCAAGCTCGCCGACTGGCGCCGGATGCCGTCGCTGATCGCGACGCTCGCGCTGATCGGCGTGATCCTCGCGCTGTTCGCGGGCACGATGCACCTGCCGTTTGCCGCGCTCGCGACGATCTTCGTGTGGGGCATTCTCGCGTTCGCGATCGTGCCGCCGCTGCAGATCCTGATCGTCGACCGTGCCAGCGACGCACCGAACCTCGCGTCGACACTGAACCAGGGCGCGTTCAACCTCGGCAACGCGACCGGTGCGTGGCTCGGCGGGATGGCGATCGGCTCCGGCGTGTCGCTCGTGAACCTGCCGTGGGTCGGCGTTGCGATGGCTGTCGCGGCGCTCGCGCTCACGCTGTGGTCGGCGTCGCTCGAACGCCGCCCGGTGGCCGTGCCGACCGAGTACGTGTGAAGTAACCCTGTCTAAATCGTTGCGCACACAACTCCACTCAAAGCTGATGGCCTTCATGGACCTTTCAAGGTCCGCGGTGTAGCATCCCCGCCGATGAAAGCCATTCTTAATCGCGATTTCCTCGCACTCATTCTGAGCGTCGCGGTCGTCGGTCTCGGCACCGGCGCCACGCTGCCGCTCACCGCACTCGCGCTGACCGAGGCCGGACACGGCACCAACGTCGTCGGCATGCTGACGGCCGCGCAGGCGCTCGGCGGCCTCGCGATCGTCCCGTTCGTCACCGCGCTCGCGCGACACATCGGCTCGCGCCGCGCGATCGTCGTATCGGTCGTGCTGCTCGCGGCAGCCACCGCGCTGATGCAGTTCACGTCGGACCTGATCCTGTGGGGCGCGCTGCGCGTGCTGTGCGGCGCCGCGCTGATGCTGCTGTTCACGATCGGCGAGGCGTGGGTCAACCAGCTCGCCGACGATTCGACGCGCGGCCGCGTCGTCGCTATCTACGCGACCAACTTCACGCTGTTCCAGATGGCGGGCCCGGTGCTCGTCAGCCAGATCGCGGGCGCGACGAGCATTCGCTTCGCGCTGTGCGGCGCGCTGTTCCTGCTCGCGCTGCCGACGCTCGCGACGATCCGGCGCGCGCCGCTTGCCGGCGACGACGCGCATCACGAAGCGCACGGCCGCTGGCTCGACATCCTGCCGCGCATGCCCGCGCTGATCATCGGCACCGGCTTCTTCGCGCTGTTCGACACGCTCGCGCTGTCGCTGCTGCCGCTCTACGCGATGGATCACGGCGTTGCGAGCGCCACCGCCGTGCTGCTTGCGTCGATCATGCTGTTCGGCGATACCGCGATGCAGTTCCCGATCGGCTGGCTTGCGGACAAGCTCGGCCGCGAACGCGTGCACCTCGGCGCAGGCTGGATCGTGCTCGCCGGCCTGCCGCTGCTGCCGTTCGTGATCGCCAATCCGTGGCTCTGCTGGCCGCTGCTGTTCGTGCTCGGCGCGGCGGCCGGCAGCATCTACACGCTGTCGCTCGTCGCATGCGGCGAACGCTTCCGCGGCGCGGCGCTCGTCACCGCGAGCTCGCTCGTGTCGGCGTCGTGGAGCGCCGCGAGCTTCGGCGGCCCGCTGGTCGCCGGCGCGTTGATGGAACAAGTGGGCAGCAACGCACTGGTCGGCGTGCTGGTTGTCTGCGTCGCAGCGTTCGTCGCGGCCGCGCTGTGGGAGCGTCGCGCCGCGTTGCAACGCGCGGTCTGACTCCGACGCGAGCACCCCAAAGCGCTCCACCCGAACAACGACGGCACGAACACGCGTCGCCCGGCCACCGATACGCCGATCACCCTGCACAAACGAAGACGGCCCGCGCAATGCGGGCCGTCATGCTCATGGACGCGCTACGTTGCGCGTTACGCCGTCAACGCCGGCAGGATCTTGCCGACACACGCACCGAAGCCGACGCGATAGCCGTCGCCCTGGCACCATCCGGCGAGCGTGAGCTCGTCGCCGTCCTCGATGAACGCGCGGCTGCCGCCGCCGTTCAGCGCAACCGGCTCCTTGCCGTTCCACGTCAGTTCGAGCAGGCTGCCGAACGAGTCCTTCGTCGGCCCGCTGATCGTCCCCGAACCCATCAGGTCGCCGACCCGCGTGTTGCAGCCCGCGACCGTGTGATGCGCGAGCTGCTGCGCCATCGTCCAGTACATGTGCTTGAAGTTCGTGCGGCTGATCGACGTTGCTTCGGCCGCCCCTTCCTCGCGCAGCGTCACTTCGAGCGCGATGTCGAACGCATGCTTGCCTGCGTGCTGCAGATACGCGAGCGGTTGCGGCGACTGCTCCGGCTGCGCGACGCGGAACGGTTCGAGCGCGTCGAGCGTGACGATCCACGGCGAGATCGTCGTCGCGAAGGTCTTCGCGTTGAACGGGCCGAGCGGCACGTATTCCCATTGCTGGATGTCGCGCGCGCTCCAGTCGTTCAGCAGCACCATCCCGAAGATATGCGCTTCCGCGTCCTCGCATGCGATCGGCTCGCCGAGCGCATTGCCCTGGCCGACGATGAAACCCGTCTCCAGCTCGATGTCGAGCTTGCGGCATGCGCCGAACACCGGACGCTCCTGGTCGGGCAGCTTCAGTTGCCCGTTCGGGCGCCGTACCGGCGTGCCGCTCACAATCACCGACGACGCACGGCCGTTGTAGCCGATCGGCATCTCCGACCAGTTCGGCAGCAGGGCATTCTTCGGATCACGGAACATCGAGCCGACGTTGGTCGCGTGCTCCTTCGACGAATAGAAATCGGTGTAGCCGGGAATCTCGACCGGCAGATGCAGCGTCGCGTCGCGCTGGGCAACGAGCACCTGCGCACGCAACGAAGCATCGTCACGCAGCGTCGCATGGTCGCGCGAGAACAGGTCCGACAGTTGCACGCGCACGCTGCGCCACGCATCGCGACCGAGCGCGATGAACGCGTTGAGCGTCGGTGCGGCGAACACATCGGCGCCGGCCGGCAGCGTCACGAGGCCCGCGCGCGCGAGCGCCGCGAGATCGACGACCTGGTCGCCGAGCGCCACACCTGCGCGGCGCGACGCTTGCTTCGCATCGCTGAAGATCCCGAACGGCAGGTTCTGGATCGGGAAATCGCAGGCGGGATCGTTCGCCGACTCGACCCAGCTCTTGCGGGCCGGGTCGAGCGTCGCGCGCCAGTCTTGGGTATCGCTCATCTTTGCTCCGGATTGAAGTGTTTCTTGATGCCTTGCCAGCATTCGAAGTAGTCCGCCTGCAGCTGCGCGGTGTCGAGCGCGTAGCGCGTCGGCCGGATCAGCGTGCGGGTTTCGAACATGAACGCCATCGTCGCGTCGACCTTGTGCGGCTTCGTCGTATCGCTCGCGGACGCCTTCTCGAACGTGTCCGCGTCGGGCCCGTGGCCCGACATGCAGTTGTGCAGGCTCGCGCCGCCCGGCACGAAGCCTTCGGCCTTCGCGTCGTACGCGCCGTGCACGAGCCCCATGAATTCGCTCGCGACGTTGCGGTGGAACCAGGGCGGGCGGAACGTATCCTCGGCCGCGAGCCAGCGCGGCGGGAAGATCACGAAGTCGATCGTGTCGACGCCCGGCGTGTCGCTCTGCGACTGCAGCACCAGGAAGATCGACGGATCGGGATGGTCGTAGCTGATCGAGCCGATCGTGTTGAACAGGCGCAAGTCGTACTTGTAAGGCGCGTAGTTGCCGTGCCACGCGACGACGTCGAGCGGCGAATGGCCGATGTCCGCGCGCCACAGGCGGCCGTTCAGCTTCGCGATCAGCTCGAACGCACCTTCGCGGTCTTCGTACGCCGCTTGCGGCGTCAGGAAGTCGCGCGGGTTCGCGAGACCGTTCGAGCCGATCGGGCCGAGATCCGGCAGACGCAATTGCGCGCCGAAGTTTTCGCAGATGTAGCCGCGCGCGTCGCCGTCCGGCAGCGTGACGGAAAAACGCACGCCGCGCGGGATCACCGCGATCTCGAACGGCTCGACGTCGACCCGGCCTAATTCGGTCGCGATGAACAGGCGCCCCTGCTGCGGCACGATCAGCAGTTCGCCGTCTGCGCTGTAGAAGAATCGATCCTGCATCGAGCGGTTCGCCGCGTACAGGTGGATCGCGCAGCCGTTCATCGCGGCGGCCGAACCATTGCCCGCCATCGTCACGAGCCCGTCGACGAAATCGGTCGGCTCGACCGGCATCGGCAGCGGATCCCAGCGCAGCTGGTTCGGCGGCGTCGGCGGCACGTCGGCCGAATCGGCGAATTCCGACACGAGGCGCTGCGGGCCCGCATACGGCTCGAACGGCCGGTGCACGGCCGCCGGGCGGATGCGGTACAGCCACGAGCGGCGGTTGTGGCCGCGCGGCGCGGTAAACGCGGTGCCCGACAACTGCTCCGCATACAGCCCGTACGGCGCGCGCTGCGGCGAGTTGCGGCCGTGCGGCAACGCGCCGGGCAGTGCCTCGGTCGCGAATTCGTTCGCGAAACCGCTCTGGTAGCCGGCATCCGCCGGTTTCGACAGGTCAAGCGTCATCGTTTCCTTTCTCCCTCAATTCATCGCGGCGTTCGGCGCCTGCGCGCCGTTGCGCCGCGTCACACCGGCAAGCCCGAGGACGAACAGCGCCGAGCACAGCACGGGCACCGCGGCCGCGTGGAACAGCGCACCGTTCGACCAGTTGAGCGCAATCAGTTGTCCGCCGACGAGCGGCCCGAGCACCGAGCCGATCCGGCCGATGCCGAGGCTCCAGCCGATGCCCGTCGAGCGCAGCGACGTCGGGTAATACTGGCCCGCGAGCGCGTTCACGGCCGGCTGCCCGCCGACCACGCAGAACCCACCCGCGAACACCACCACCAGCAGCCACGGCAGCGCATGCGCGACCGAGCCGATCAGCCCCACCGACACGGCCGCGCATGCGAAGCAGGCGAACAGCACGCGCACGAAGCCGTAGCGTTCGATGAACCAGCCGAGCGACAGCGTGCCGATCACGCCGCCCGTCTGCAGCACCGTGCCGACGATCACGGCCGTGCCCTGCGAATAGCCCGCGTCGCGCATCACGGTCGGCAGCCAGTTCGACAGGAAGTACAGATCGATCAGGTTCATGAAGCTGATCGCCCACAGCAGCAGCGTGACCGGCAGGCGGCCGTGGCTGAACAGCTCGGCGACCGGCGCGCCGGTCGCGGCGCGCTCACGCACCACGAGCCGCGTGTTCGCATCGATGCCCGCCTGCGGCGCGAAGCGCGCGAGCCACTCGCGTGCCTGCTCGACGCGCCCTTTCAGCACCAGGAACTGCAGCGATTCGGGCAGCCGCGCGACCATCGCGATCGTCAGCACGAGCGGCACCGCGCCGCCGACGAAGAACACCGACCGCCAGCCGAGCGCCGGAATCAGCGCGGCGCTGATGAAGCCGCCGATCGCCGCGCCGAGCGTGAAGCCGCACGACACGATCATCATCCGCTTCACGCGATGCGTGGCCGGGCTGAACTCGCCGACCAGCGCCATCGCGTTCGGCATGATGCAGCCGAGGCCGAGGCCCGTGACGAAGCGCAACGCCATCAGCACCGGGATCGAACCCGCGAACGGCGTCGCGAGCATCGTCACCGCGAAGAACAGCGTCGAGCCGATCAGCACCGGGCGCCGCCCGATCCGGTCGGCCAGCACCGACAGCCCGAGCGCGCCGAGCAGCATCCCGAACAGGCTCGCGCTGAACACGGGCCCAAGCGCCTGCTTCGGTACGCCCCATTCGGCGATCACGCTCGGGGCGACGTAGCCCATCGCCTGCGCATCGAAACCGTCGATCACGAGGCACAGCCCGCACAACACCAGCAGCATCCAGTGAAAGCCCGGGCGATGGGTGTCGTCGATCACGCTCTCGACTTCGAGCACGCGCGCGTCGGCCGGCGCCGCGCTCATTGCGTCACCTCGGCGGCCGGATGCACGGGCGGCGTCACGCCCTGGCGCGCGAGCGCCATCGCTTCGCGCAGCACGTCGGCGTCGCCGATCTGGTTCGCGAGCAGCAGGATCAGCTTCGCGTTGACGAGCTGGCTGTCCGCATCGGACAGGTCGCGATGCATGTCGATCAACGCTTCGTAGAACGCGTCAGGGTCAGCCAGGCGCGGGCGGGTATCGAGTGTGGGCATGACGGTGTCTCCGGTGTCTTTATCGTTTTCAGCGTGCGCAGGTCGCGCGCGCCAGTGCGTCGGCCAGCGCCTGACGGTCGAGCGTGCGCGTCCGCGCGCAGACATGCTGGTCGGGACGCAACAGGTAGAACGTGCCGGGCTTCGCGTCGTAGCGTTGCGCGGCGAAGCCGTCGACGTCCTCCACGACGACGACACCCGCGACCGGCTGCGCGTGCCCGGCCGGCACGA
>NZ_JAAGPB010000321.1:0-461 GCF_017104585.1 Burkholderia sp. Ac-20392 | reverse complement strand
AAAAAAAAAAAACAACCATCATATTCTTCTCTTCCCTCTTTCACGCGCCTCTATATAATTCATTACTCTCTCTGCTCCTAGTTTGTCTCCCTTCAACATCTTGTCAATTACCGTCATTACCCTCGTCTGCCCATCTTCACCTGCCACACCATCTTTCTCTACCGCATTCATTTATCTCTCTCTCACCTCGCTCCATGCTCTCCCTTCTGTCATCCATTCACTCTGTCAGTGATGCAGTTAATACGAGTCATGATGTGTGTAGTCACATGTAACAAGCAGAGGAAGATAATGTACGGCTAACAGCAGTAGACGGTTGCGATGTGGAGTGGAAGGAAGAGAAGCAGTAAATGAGAGTACACATATTGAGTATAATATGCAAGAGCATTACAATTACACTCAAGTCGAGTGAGATTTATATTGATAAGACCATACTCTAGAGTTTTATTTTTTTTTTTTTTTTA
>NZ_JAAGPB010000320.1:0-9879 GCF_017104585.1 Burkholderia sp. Ac-20392 | reverse complement strand
GATCGGCAGCGCGTCCATGTCCGCGCGCAGCCCGAGCCGATTGCCGGGGCCGCGCGTCAAGGTGCCGACCACGCCGGTGCCGCCGAGGCCGCGCGTCACCCGATAACCCCACGTTGTCAGCAAGTCGGCCACGAGATCGCTCGTCGCGTGTTCCTCGAAGCCAAGCTCCGGATGTGCGTGCAGCCGGCGGCGCAGCGCAATCATCTCCGCCTCGATAGCCGCCATTTCCGGCTGGATGTGTTTGTGGTCCAACCCCGATTCTCCTCGATGCATTCCGGTTGCCGATCGCCCGAATGACCGATCGTGGCCGCATCGTAGGCAGCGAAAATCCCGGCGAACAGCCGCGGTTTCGTTATGATGACAACCTTTCGTTGTCGGGTATCGCACCATGAGCACGATCAAGCTGCATCAGCTGCAGGCGCTCGTCGCGAGCGCGGAGGCCGGCAGCATCCGCGGCGCGGCACGCACGCTCGGGCTGTCGCAGGCGGCCGTCACACGCGCGCTGCGCGAGCTGGAGGCCAGTGAACGCCTGCCGCTGCTGGTCCGCGCGCCGGAAGGGATCGGCTTCACCGAATACGGCAAGACGCTGCTCACGCACGCGAAGCTCGTGCTGAAGCAGCTCGAACACGCGCAGAGCGATCTCGAACGCATGCGCGGCCGCGTCGAGGGCCGGTTGAGCATCGGCGTCACGCCGTGGCTCACGATGACCTTCCTCGCCGAAGCGGTGCTGCGTTTTCGTGCGCAGATGCCCGACGTGCGCCTCGAACTCTACGAAGCGCTGATGGCCGTCGCGCAGCCGCTGTTGCGCGACGGCAGCATGGATTTCGCGCTCGGGCACGTGCAACCGGGCGGCACGCAGGAATTCGCGTTCGAGCCGATGCTGCGCTACGAGACAGCGGTGATGGTGCGCGCCGGCCATCCGCTCGAACACGCGCGGTCGATCCACGACCTGGTCGACCACGACTGGGTATTGAATTTCGCGGCCGACGGACAGGCCGCGCTCGTCGATTACCTGTTCACGCGCCACGGCGCCGACATCGACGAGCGGCGCATCGTGCGCGCGCAGTCGGTGGCGATGCTGCAGACGATGCTCGAGCAGGCCGACATGTGCACGTGGTGCCCGACGATCCTCGCGGCCGTGCCGTCGTTCGGCGAACGGATGCGTGCGTTGCAGTTGAACGAGACCTTCGAGCCGCGCGACCTCGGGATCGTCACGCGGCGCAGCAGCACGCTCAGCGACGCCGCGCGCTGCTTCATCGACTGCCTGCTGCACGTGATCCGCCGGCACGCGCGATCGGCACGCAAGGCGGATCTCGCGCTGTTCAGGACGTTGTCGCTGTTGATCTGACGCGCGGCCCTACCCGTCTTTCGTCTTTCGTCCAAAGCGCATCCGCGAAAATGCATTTCCGAATCCGTTATTGGATCGCGCCGCCGCGCATTTTTATACTCGTCAGCACTCTCTGCAAAAGAGTGCCAGCCAATTTCGACAGAACAGATCAGCACAGGACGAACCAATGAGCCTACGCCCCTTGCACGACCGCGTGATCGTGAAGCGACTCGACCAGGAAACCACCACCGCGTCGGGCATCGTGATCCCCGACAGCGCCGCGGAAAAGCCCGACCAGGGTGAAGTGATCGCCGTCGGCCCCGGCCGCAAGGATGCGGACGGCCAGCGCATCGTGCCCGACCTGCAGGTCGGCGAGCGCGTGCTGTTCGGCAAGTACGCGGGTCAGGCCGTCAAGGTGGACGGCAACGAGTTTCTCGTGCTGCGCGAGGAAGACATCGTCGCGGTCGTCAATCAATAACGGAGCGCAATCATGGCAGCGAAGGAAATCATTTTCAGCGACGTCGCACGGGCCAAGCTGACGGAAGGCGTGAACATTCTCGCGAACGCGGTGAAGGTCACGCTCGGGCCGAAGGGCCGCAACGTCGTGCTCGAACGCAGCTTCGGCGCGCCCGTCGTCACGAAGGACGGCGTGTCGGTCGCGAAGGAAATCGAACTCGCGGACAAGCTGCAGAACATCGGCGCGCAGCTCGTGAAGGAAGTCGCGTCGCGCACCAGCGACGCCGCCGGCGACGGCACCACGACGGCCACCGTGCTCGCACAGGCGATCGTCCGCGAAGGCCAGAAATACGTCGCGGCCGGGCTCAACCCGCTCGACCTGAAGCGCGGCATCGACAAGGCCGTCGCAGCGGCCGTCGACGAGCTGAAGAAGATCAGCCGGCCGACCACCACGAGCAAGGAAATCGCGCAGGTCGCGACGATCTCCGCGAACGGCGAGGAATCGATCGGCCAGCGCATCGCGGAGGCAATCGACCGCGTCGGCAAGGAAGGCGTGATCACCGTCGAGGACGGCAAGTCGCTCGCGGACGAACTCGACGTCGTCGAAGGGCTGCAGTTCGATCGCGGCTACCTGTCGCCGTACTTCATCAACAATCCCGACAAGCAGATCGCCGAGATCGAAAGCCCGTACATCCTGCTGCACGACAAGAAGATCTCGAACATCCGCGACCTGCTGCCGGTGCTCGAACAGGTCGCGAAGTCGGGCCGGCCGCTGCTGATCATCGCCGAGGATGTCGAAGGCGAAGCGCTCGCGACGCTGGTCGTGAACAACATCCGCGGGATCCTGAAGACGGTCGCCGTGAAGGCGCCGGGCTTCGGCGACCGCCGCAAGGCGCTGCTCGAGGACATCGCGATCCTCACCGGCGGACAGGTGATCGCCGAGGAAACGGGCCTGACGCTCGAGAAAGCGACGCTGGCCGAACTCGGCCAGGCGAAGCGCATCGAGGTCGGCAAGGAAAACACGACCGTGATCGACGGCGCGGGCGATGCGAAGAACATCGAAGCGCGCGTGAAGCAGATCCGCGTGCAGATCGACGAAGCGACGTCGGACTACGACCGTGAAAAGCTGCAGGAACGCGTCGCGAAGCTCGCGGGCGGTGTCGCGGTGATCAAGGTCGGCGGTGCCACCGAGATCGAAGTGAAGGAGAAGAAGGACCGCGTCGACGACGCGCTGCACGCGACGCGTGCCGCCGTCGAGGAAGGCATCGTGCCGGGCGGCGGCGTCGCGCTGATCCGCGTGCGTCAGGCGATCCGCGAGTTGCAGGGCGTGAACGCCGACCAGAATGCGGGCATCAAGATCGTGCTGCGCGCGCTCGAGGAACCGCTGCGCCAGATCGTCACGAACGCGGGCGAGGAAGCGAGCGTCGTCGTGGCGAAGGTGGCCGAAGGCTCGGGCAACTTCGGGTACAACGCGCAGACGGGCGTATACGGCGACCTCGTCGAATCGGGCGTGCTCGATCCGACCAAGGTCACGCGCACGGCGCTGCAGAACGCGGCGTCGGTCGCGGGGCTGCTGCTGACGACCGATGCGACCGTGTTCGAAGCACCGAAGGATGCGGCGCCGACGGCGGCGCCGGGCGGCCCGGGTGCGGGTGGGCCCGGGTTCGATTTCTGACGATGTGACGCGGGTGCCGTGTGCCGGTTCGCCGGCATGCGCGCGACCTTGCAGACTCCCCCTGCGCGTGGCGATGAAAGTCGTCACGCGTTTTTTTCATTGGATCGACGAAACCGGGCCGTGGCAGGCTCGTGACCGCGCTCGGGTAAGATGAAAGCCCGTCCCGCCGTGCCGCCCTCCACGCCATGTCGACCACCGTCACCACCTTGCTGCCGCTCGCCGGCGTCCTCTTGCTGAGCGTCGCCAGCCCCGGGCCGAACTTCGTGATCGTCACGTCGACCGCGGTCGCATCGCGCCGCGCTGGCGTGATGACGGGCCTCGGCCTGGCCGCCGCATCCGGCACGTGGGCGGCGATCGCGATCGCCGGACTCAGCCTGCTCGTCACGCATGTCGCATGGGTGCACACGGCGCTGCGGCTGGCGGGCGCCGCCTACCTGATCTGGCTCGGCCTGAAAATGATCGTGACCGCGCGCAAGCCGCTGCCCGTCGCCGCGCCGGCCACCGCGTCCGACTGGCACGCCGCGAAGAAGGGCTACGTCGTCAGCATGACGAATCCGAAATCGGTCGCGTTCTACGGGAGCATCTTCGCGCTGATGGTGCCGGCCCACGCGCCGGCCTGGCTCGATCTCGCGGTCGTCACGCTGTCGGTGGCGATCTCGGCCGCGTGGTATTGCACGATGGCGTTGCTCGCCTCGCACCCGTCGGTGCGCGGGCTGCTGGTTCGACGCAAGGCCGTGCTCGATACAACGGCGGGCCTGCTGCTGATGGGGGTCGGAGGAAGGATGCTCGCCGGACGTTGATCCACTCAGCGTCCGCTCACGCCTCGAACCCTCACCGTTCCCCACCATGCCGACCATACAAGCCATTCTCGACGACTACGAACGCCTCGGCTGGACCAACAACGATCCGATGTCGCAGATGCTGGCACTGCGACGCGACAACCCGGCTGCGCTCGCCGACCTCGTGATCGCGTCGTTCGATCGCGCGTTGCCGCATGCGACGTTCCTCGATGCCGCGCTCGACCTGATGGACGACACCGCTCTCGAGAAAGTCGCCGCCGAAGCGTGGCAAGACGTCCGCAACGGCGCGTGGAACGAACGGCTCGCGAGCGTGTTGTCGAGCGTGGCAACGCAGATGCCGCAGGTGTTTTCCGGTCACTGGGACATGCTCGTCGACATTTACGCCACGAAGCAGTCGCCGCGCCTGTACGTCGAGGACAACGTGTGGCGGATGCTCGATCCGGCGACGGTCGAAAGATGGCGCGGCCGGCTTGCCGACGTCCCTTCCGGTAACAAGGCAGCGCATGCACGCGCCGTCGCGCTGCTCCATTCGCGACAGCCCGCAGCCGTTCGCGACGCGGCAGCGTGGTTGTTTCCGGACGATCCCGGGGCGCGCGCCAACTGGCTCATGTCCGCCGGCTACGCTCAGGAACACGACACATTGCGCGCGTTGCACGGCGAAACGCCGCTGCATATCGACTTCGGACCGACGCTGGGCGCGCCGATACGCCGCGCCCAGCCGAAGTGGAACCGCGAGATTCTCGCGCATCACCCAACCTGGCACGCGCGCGGCTCGCATCGATTAGGCGCGCGCTTTGGCGGCGTGTCGTCGCATCGATGCGGCCTGTGTCACGCGCCGCTGCATCGGTTGCTGACACTGCCGCAACCCGCCGCCGCAGGCATCGACAGCTCAACGCCCGTGTCGTTCGACACCTGCCTGTCGTGTGTCGGCTGGGAGAGCGACGGCCCGATGTTCCACCGCCATGACGACGCCGGCAACGCCTGCGCGCACCCATCCCAGCAACGCGACACCGCGATCCAGCCGGACTATCCGGCGGCCCCATTCCTGGAGGCGGACGTTGCGCTTTTCGCTGCGCCCGCACGCTGGACGCGGCAGGAATGGGGCCTGTCGAACAGCCGGCAGAACCTGAGCCGCGTCGGCGGCGCACCGTCGTGGGTCCAGTCCGCGTGGTATCCCGACTGTCCGGATTGCGGCCGCAAGATGTCGTTCGTGATGCAGCTCGATTCCAACCTTCCGCAAACGGACGGCGGCGAATGGCTGTGGGGCAGCGGCGGCGCGAACTACACGTTCTGGTGCGCGCCGTGCCGCACCAGCGCGCATCTCTGGCAGTGCACGTAGTACACCGCGCGATCCCGCACGGGTCGCGCAACCTTTACGACCTTTTTACTTGCGCCCGCGCATGCGTTCACTAGAATGTGTTCGCAACCAATCCCTCACCGAGTACGCACATGCGCATCCGAAGTCCTCGCCCTCCGAGTTGCTTTTCTGCCTGACAGGCAGGACGCCTGCGTCTCTCTTTTCCCGAGCCACCGTCCTGCCAGCAGACGGACGGTGCGCGCCGTAGTCCTTCCCGTGCACGCTTGAACATGACGTCGATGCGTTAGCCGCGCATCGCGCAATGCGAGCGTGTTCGCGCGGAAATTCCCGTATCACGACGCGCCGTCGATCCGCCGCCCCGGCAACGATCGATCGCCATGCCTGGCACCCCGCATGCCGATCCCGTCGCATTACTTTGCATACCTGATTTAACCAACGGAAGTTTCCGATACCGGAGCCCGATCATGTTCGAGATCGACAAGCAGTACACCCGTGAATTCATCCACACCGCGTGCGGCGGCAGCAAACAGGCGTTCCTGCCGACGAAGAACGGCAAGGTCGTGGCCGCCTGCCTGCGCACGGACCTCAACCCGCACGCGCCCGACGTGATCCTCTGCGACGGCAGCGCGTCCGCACGAGCGGCCGGCAGGACGCTCGCCGCGCAACGCGATGCGATTCCGGTATTCATTCGCATGGCCACGGACGCGTACCGCTTCGTCGGCCAGTACGTCGTCAGCGAATCGCTCACCGCGCCGCTCGACTGCGCGCCTTACGTGCGCAACAGCAGCTTCACGCCGGGGCAGATCTCGCGCGTGCTCAAGCTCAAGCGCTGCTGACCCGCCTGGCAGGCGCGCGGCGCGCCCTGTCCCGGTCAACTTTCATACAGGAGCAATCATGCTTGGCCTGACGTTCTGGAAACACGTGATCGGTGCGCGGACCGATGCAATCCGCGATGACAGGGCGGCTGCACACAACCGGCACCGACGGGTGTCGAGAACGCTCGTGCTGACCAGCGCCGCGGTGGCGTTCGCGGCGATCGCGTTCGGTGCACCCGTCGTCGGCATTTCGGTGTTCCTGCTGACGACGCTGCCGTTCGTGCTGTCGGGTACCTGAAGGCGTGCGTATCGAGCGCGTCGCGCGCGCCGCGACGCAATCGATACACAATTTTAATGCCGGGCCCGCGCGTATCTAACACTGTCTTTACGCGCTTTTGTCTAGGATTTCCCTGTCATCCCGACACGGAGAGATCCGCATGCAAACGCAGCAGGCCGCCGCTGGCGGCCAAACCGACCTTCCCTACCGACGCGGCGGCGCACCGTTCGCGACCCGGCTGGCCGACGCCTGCCCGCCGGACCACATCCTGCTCGACGTACCGGTCGAAAGCGCGATCCAGTTATTCGACCTCGTCGCGCGATCTATCGAGCGCAGCAGTAGTGTCGCCGCGGAACGGATCCGGGCCGAACTGATCAAGCGCGAGCAACTCGGCTCGACCGGCCTCGGCCAGGGCGTCGCGATTCCGCATGCGCGCGTCGACGGCCTTCGCTCGGCCATCGCGCTGTTCGTTCGCGCGCAGTATCCGTTCATCTTCAACGCACCGGACCGCAAGCCCGTGCGTGAGTTCATCGTGCTCGTCCTCCCGAAAGAAGACGACCGCGCGCATCTCGAACTGCTCGCCGACGCGGCGCGGTGTTTCAGCGACCGCACGTTCCGGCAGGCATCGCGCGACGCGCAGACGCCGGACGAGATTCACCAACTGATGCAACACACGCATTGATGCCGCGCAGCGCGGCAACACGCTCCCCTTCATCCATTCGGCTTCCCATGTTCCCAGACCCTGAAAGTCCCACCCTGACGTCCCGCCGCATAGCCGGCCTGGCGCGCTCGCTGCCATTCATGCAGGCCCTGCACGGGCAGACCGTCGTCATCGTCGACGGTGGCGCCGCGAGCGATACGCGCGCCCGCCAGGCGTTCGCGCAGGATGTCGCGCTGCTCGCACTCACCGGCGTTCGTCCGATCGTCGTCCAGGGTGTGCCGGCCGCCTCCGGTACGCAATCGATTCACGCCGTTCACGCGGCGATGGCGGGTGTCAATCATGAATTGGTGCGCCTGATCGGCAGTCACGGCGCCAAGGCGATCGGCATCGACGGTCACGACGGCGGCCTGCTGGTGGCGAGCACGGATTCCGACCGCACCGGCACGAGCGCGGTCGCCCGGTTCGACGGCGCCGCGCTGAACGCGTTTCTCGAGAACGGGCTGGTGCCCGTCGTGATGCCGGTCGCCCCGGACGACGCAGGCCACGATCACCTGCTGCGCGCGGAACGGCTCGGCAGCCTCTTCGCACAACGCATGGGTGCCGTCACGCTGGTGATGATGGTCGAAGGCGCGCTGCTGCGCGAACTCGGCGAACTCGCCGGTCTGTACGGCATCACCGAACTCGAGCAATGGCTGGCCGAACACCCGGCCGCCACCGCGGCGCCCTGCGTGCGGGACGCGCTCGATGCGCTCGCACACGGCGTGCAGAACGTCCATCTCGCCGATATCGGGCAACCCGAATCGCTGATCGACGAACTGCTCACGGAGGAAGGATCGGGCGTGGTGTTCTGCCGTCGCGGCAACACCGACCTGCTGTCGGAAACCCGCCGTTACTTCGCGGATTCGGCGAGCGTGCTGCGCGACGGCTTCAGCGTCGAACAGAAGCAGGTCGTGCGGTTCTGACTTTTTTGTCGTGATAAATCGCTTGCGGCGACCCACCCGGGCCGCCGCAAGCGAACAACGTCAACGCCGCGTCGCGAGACGCCGCACGACACTCACCAGCGCATCGACTTCGTCGCACGTGTTGTAGAACGCGAGCGACGGCCGCACCGTTGCCTCGAGCCCGAAACGGCGCAGGATCGGCTGTGCGCAGTGATGCCCCGAGCGTACCGCGATGCCCTCTTCGTTCAGCGCCTGACCGACTTCCTCGGTCTCATAGCCCTTCAGCACGAACGACAGCACGCTCGCCTTGTCGCGCGCGGTGCCGACGAGCCGCACGCCCGGCACCGGCGCGAGGACGCTCGTCGCATACGCGAGCAGGTCGTGCTCGTAGCGCGCGATGTTCTCGATGCCGACCCGGCTCACATAGTCGAGCGCAGCACCCAGCCCGACCGCATCCGCGATGTTGCCGGTGCCGGCCTCGAACCGGTTCGGCGGCGGCTGGAACACCGTGCGCTCGAACGTCACGTCCGCGATCATGTTGCCGCCGCCCTGCCACGGCGGCATGTCGTCGAGGATCGCGCGCTTGCCGTACACGACGCCGATCCCGGTCGGCCCGTAGATCTTGTGACCGGAGAACACGAAGAAATCCGCATCGAGCGCCTGCACATCCACGCGCAGGTGCGAGATCGACTGCGCGCCGTCGACGAGCGCCTTCGCACCCGCACGATGCGCGAGATCGACGATCTCCTTCACCGGCACGACCGTGCCGAGCGCGTTCGACACCTGCGTGACGGACACGATCTTCGTGCGGTCGTTGAGCAGCTTCCGGTATTCGTCGAGCAGCACCTGCCCCGAATCGTCGACCGGAATCACGCGCAGCTTCGCGCCCTTGAGCGCGGCAAGCTGCTGCCACGGCACGATGTTCGCGTGATGCTCGAGATGCGACACGATGATCTCGTCGCCTTCGCCGACGTTCTGCACGCCCCACGTCTTCGCGATCAGGTTGATCGCCTCGGTCGTGCCGCGCACGAACACGATTTCATCGGGCGACGATGCGCCGATGAAACGCCGCACGGTGTCCCGCGCATGCTCGTACGCGTCCGTCGCGCGGCCGGCCAGTGCATGCGCGGCGCGGTGGATGTTCGAGTTCTCGTGCGCATAGAAGTACGCGAGCCGATCGATCACGGCCTGCGGCTTGTGCGTCGTCGCCGCATTGTCGAACCACACGAGCTGCTTGCCGTTCACGCGCTCCTGCAGGATCGGGAAATCGCGGCGGATCGCGTTCACGTCGAACGGCGGGTGCGCGCCGCGATGCAACTGGCCTTGCGGCCCGGCTGCGTGCGCATCGTCGATGAAGTAGCGCGGCGCGTCGGCGCCCGATGCTCGCGACACCGGTACGTCACGATGCACGGCGAGCAGTTCGCGCAGCGCATCGTCACCCGGCAGCCCGAACGCTTCCGGCGATGCGAGGCCGTTCGACGGCACGACGATGTCCTGCGGCGTCGCCTGCCAGCCCTGCAGCGAACCGTCGGTGAAGTAGTACGGCGATGCCTTCGCCGCGCCTTCCGGTGCCGGCGCATTCACTTGCGGCACACCGAGCGCCGCGCCA
>NZ_JAAGPB010000319.1:0-233 GCF_017104585.1 Burkholderia sp. Ac-20392 | reverse complement strand
AAAAAAAAAAAAAAAAAAACAATATATCATCGTCGCTTCCTTATATACTCAACCTATACACCCTTATCCCTCTTTACTCTTTGTCACTCATCTCATCTTGTCTCTCTTTCGCAATCCATCTCACCTTCGACCTCTGACCTCCGTTTTCCTGTCTATCCCATCGTATCTCTTCTCTGCTTGCTATAACTCATACTCCTCTGACATTTCACCACCTCCTTACATCCTCTTTATGT
>NZ_JAAGPB010000318.1:0-10085 GCF_017104585.1 Burkholderia sp. Ac-20392 | reverse complement strand
TGCCGGCCGTGCCGCTTGCCTGCGCGTGGGCGAGCTGCGGTGCAACGAACCCGTCGATTGCGGCGACGGACATCAGGATGCTTGCCGCCAGCGCGGCCAGTGAACGCTTCGTCATACCCCACTCCAGTTATTTCGGTGAACTTAATACGTCAGTTCGAGATGGTTTTTCCCGGCCCGGATCGCACCGGGCCGCCCACTGCATCAATTCAGATTGAACGAGAACGGAACCTGGACCCGTACCGACTGGCCCTGCGCGACGCACTTGAATCGTTTCACGGTGTTGTAGGCCGCGCGATCGAGGATCGGATCCGCCGACTGCGCCACCCGTTCGTTCGTGATGTTCCCTTCCGCATCCACGACGAATTCGATCGTCACGTCGCCCGTGATGTTGTTTTCCTGCGCTTCCTTCGGATACTGGATCGACGCGCGCAGCGTGTCCGAATTCGGGCAAACCACCCCCACGTCATGGCTGACGGGCTTGGCCGGCGCGGGAGGCGCCACGACCGGCGCCTGCACGGCCGGTGCGGACGGCACCGGGGCCGACTGGTGCGTGATCGTCGCCTGCGGCGGCG
This sequence comes from Burkholderia sp. Ac-20392, assembly GCF_017104585.1. NCBI lineage: Bacteria > Pseudomonadati > Pseudomonadota > Betaproteobacteria > Burkholderiales > Burkholderiaceae > Burkholderia > Burkholderia sp. Ac-20392. The sequence goes on along the minus strand of NZ_JAAGPB010000318.1, from coordinate 9,513 downwards.
CCTGCACCGGCACTTCCGGCGGCGGGACGAACGGCGGCGGCGGCGGCGCGAATTTCGGCGGCGGGAGTTTGACCACGGGCATCGGCGGTGGCGGCGGTGGCTTGACCGGCTCGATGATGCGGGTTTCGATCGGGTGCTGGATCACCTGCACGACTTTCGTCGCGAGGCCGTTGAGCAGCGCGTAGATCAGCACTGCATGCAGCACCAGGACGATTCCGATGCCGCCGAACCGGCGTACCGGATTCTGTTGCTTCTTGCCGAACTCCCGCGGGCGGCCCAGCGTAGCCAGTCCGCTGTTCGACGTAGCCAGATGTTCTTCGACTTTCATGCCCACCATCCATCCCCCAAGCGATTCGCCCAGTTCCGGATTGCTGCCGGCGGCAAAGCCAGGTCGGCATCGCCACCGCATCAACCCGAACATTTCATTTCAAATTCAATTAGCAATCCGAATTGAAAGAATTACATTCGAATTCCAATTCATTCTTTTTCAAGGAATCGTTCCGGCCGGCGCGACCCGGTTTTACACCGTAAAACCACGCGCCTGCACGTTCAGGCAATTGTCAGCTGAGCGGGCGGCGCCTCGTGTTTCGTCTGACGATTCGTCGTTCGTTACACGCCGATGTCAATCGCGCCGTTCACTTGGGTGCAGAAGATAGCAAGGAAAAAATTTTGACGTCAAACTTTATTTGATACCCGAATACAAAGTTTGGAGGGTTTATTCAAATAATATTCCGGTAAGCACAAATCAAACTTTTATTATTAAAACGGTAATTGAATTGTATGGATATATGCGAAAACGGATATTAAGTTGTTTCAACATAAATACCGGCATATTTCCTGCACTGCATCAAAATCGGCCCCAAGAGAAGCAACCGGGACGGTGCGTGCCCTCCTCTCGTCAACGTCCGCATCGGTCGCGCATTGCGCTGTTCGACCACCTCGAACCGGCCGAACAGCGATTCCTCAAGACATCCAACACCCTCTGGATATCCGAACGGTTAATCCGGAATGCGATTCAAATCCAAGGTCGATACATCGACCAAAGATCGACGCAATAATTTCGCATATCGAATTAACTATCGCGCGACATACCCACTGTCGCGACACACAACCGTGTCACACAGGCACCGACCAGCGCCGATGCACCGCACGCGTCAGGAGTGCATGCCCTGCATCTTGTGCGAGAAATGCGCGCGCTCGGCTGTCTCCATCAGCATCAGGAATTCATCCTGCATCATGTGGATCAGCGCTTCGTGGTCGCCGGCCTCGAAATAGACTTCCGGCTGCTGCGCGAGACGTTCCTCGAGAAACGTCTTCATGCCGTACGCCATGCACACCGGCGGCAACGCGCCCATGTCGCAATCCTTGAACAGCTCGCGCAGCTCGACCTCCCGGGCGAGCACGAGATGGCGTCCCGTCTTCACCCAGAGATCCGACAGGCGCACGGCGTACGTGGTCGGCAATACGGCGGCGACGTAGCCTTCGTCGTCTTCGAGGAGCACGGTTTTCGCGAGGCGATCGCCGGGAATATGCGCGGCGGCGGCCGTCTCCATGCTCGTATGGCTATAGGGGTGGTACACCACTTCGTACCGCGATGACTTCTGACGCAGGCAATCCTGCAGGGTGGCTGACACAGGCATGGCACACCTCGTCTGGGCGAAACGGGCGAACGGCGTTCGCACCGGATTCGTTCAGCATAGGTCGCATTCCGGCGGATGGAAATCCTCACCGCTCCCGCGCCTCGCACGGGTTCGACTCCCGGGTTCAGTCCCCCGGGTCCAGGCCTTTTTCGCGTAGCCATTCCCGATTGAAAAGCCGCGCGCGATAGATGTCGCCACGATCGCACAGCAAGGTCACGATCGTGTGCCCCGGCCCCATCCGGCGAGCCAGCCAGACCGCCGACGCAACATTGATGCCGCTCGATCCGCCGACATACAGCCCTTCCTCGCGCAGCAGCCGGTAGACCATCGTCACGCACTGCTGATCGTCGATCCGCACGGCGTCGTCGATCGGCGTGCCCGCAAGGTTTTCGGTGACGCGCGTCGACCCGATGCCTTCGGTGATCGAGCTGCCTTCTGCGCCGAGGTCGCCCGTTTTCACGTACCCGTAGAGCCCGCTGCCGTGCGGGTCGGCCAGCACGATCTGGACGTCCGGATTCTGCTCTTTCAGATAACGGCTCACGCCGGCCAGCGTGCCGCCCGTCCCGGTCGCGCAGACGAACGCATCGATCGTGCCCGCCGTATCGCGCCAGATTTCGGGCCCAGTCGTCTCGTAGTGCGCCTGCCGATTGACCACGTTGTCGAACTGATTGGCCCACACTGCATTGTCGAGTTCGTCAGCGAGCCGCCCGGCAATCTTCTGATAGTTGTTCGGGTCACGGTAAGGCGCCGCCGGCACCGGGCGCACCTCGGCGCCGAGCGTGCGCAGGATCGCCAGCTTGTCCGGCGATTGCGTGTCGGGAATCACGATCACGCAGCGATAGCCGCGCGCCGCGCAGATATGCGCCAGACCGATGCCGGTGTTGCCCGCCGTACCCTCGACAACGGTGCCGCCCGACTTCAGCACGCCACGCCGCTCGGCGTCGCGGATGATGTAGAGCGCCGCGCGGTCCTTCACCGACCCGCCCGGATTCATGAATTCCGCCTTGCCCAGGATCTCGCAGCCCGTCTCGGCGCTGAGCTTCGTCAAGCGAATCAGCGGCGTGCGCCCCACGCAGTCGACGAAGCCTTGTCGCACGTCCATGTCTGCCTCCATTGCCTTCGTGCAGCGCTCGCGCCACACACAACGAAGGATAGGCCGCCCTCGCGGCTTTCGTCGCCGGCCGCCGCGTATTAAGCTTGAAGGGCCCATTGCGGCGCACGCGCCGCATCGCGAGACGAGGTCCGCCATGCTGCAACTGCACACTGTTGCCATCGACAAGCCCGAGACCGTGAACTTCATCCTCGGCCAGTCGCATTTCATCAAGTCCGTCGAGGACATCCACGAGGCGCTGGTCGGCACCGTGCCCGGCATCCGCTTCGGGCTCGCCTTCTGCGAGGCGTCGGGCAAGCGGCTGGTGCGCCACTCCGGCACCGATGCGGCGCTCGTCGAACTGGCCTGCCGCAACGCCAGCGCGATCGGCGCCGGTCACGCGTTCATCGTGTGCCTCGGCGACGGATTCTTTCCGGTCAACGTCCTCAATGCGATCAAGGCCGTGCCGGAGGTCTGCCGCATCTACTGCGCGACCGCGAACCCGACCGAGGTGATCGTCGCGGAAACCGCGCAAGGACGCGGGGTCGTCGGCGTCGTCGACGGCTTCGGACCGCTCGGTGTCGAAAATGACGACGACATCCGCTGGCGCAAGGACCTGCTGCGCACGATCGGCTACAAGGCGTAGGGATAGACCGCCCGGCCCCGGCCTGAAGACCTGGCTGCATTGAAGGTGCGTTGCGGCCGGGATTTCAGGACGGTCAGCGACCAGACCGTTAGTTGCATTTTCGGCGCAATCGCGCGCCGCCATTCGTGTCGTGTCGCTGCCGTCCGCCTGCCCTATACTGCCCGCAGCAGACTGACTGACGGCGCGCCGACGCACCGGCCGCCGCGATTCTTCCCGGAGCCACCATGCATTACCAGTTGACCTACGAACTCGTCGACGATTACCTGTCCCGTCGCGAACCGTTCCGCGCCCAGCACCTCGCACTTGCGCAGGCTGCGACCGAACGCGGCGAACTCGTGCTCGCCGGCGCGCTGTCGGACCCGGCCGACCAGGCCGTGCTCGTGTTCGAAGGGGATTCGCCGGAGGCGGCCGAGTCGTTCGCGCGCGCTGATCCGTACGTGCAGAACGGTCTCGTGAAATCGTGGCGCGTGCGTCCGTGGCGCGTCGTGATCGGCAAGCACGCGCCGCCCCGCGCGTGAAGCGAGACTACAGCCACCCTGCCCGCTTGAATCGCCACCACAGCGCGAAGTCGGCGACGACCATCACGGCGATACAGCCGTAGAAACCGTATTTCAGGTGCAGTTCGGGCATGTTCGCGAAGTTCATCCCGTAGATGCCGGCGATCATCGTCGGGATCGCGAACAGCGCGGCGAACGAGCCGAGCCGCTTCGTCACTTCGCTCTCGGCCAGCGAAATCATCCCGAGATTGACCTGGATCGCCGTGACCACCATCTCGCGCCGCCCTTCGATCGTCTTCACGATCCGCTGCAGATGGTCGTACACGTCGCGGAAGTACGGTTCCATGCCGCTGCAGACCTGCGGAATGCGCCCGCCGGTGAGCTTTGCAAGCGGCTCGACCAACGGCGCCGTGTGCTGGTACAGCATCACGAGCCGGCGCTTCAGCGAATAGAGATCCTCGATGATCGCGCGCGACGACGCAGGCGTGGCCTTCGCGAAGATGCGGTCCTCGAGTTCCTCGAGTTCGGTGCCGAGCGTTTCGAGGATCGGGAAATAGCGGTCGACGACCTGGTCCATCAGCGCGTAGAACACGAATGCCGAGCCCTCCTGGAGCAGATGCGGCTCGCGCTCGCAACGCTTGCGCACGTCGCGGAAATCCTGCTCGGTATGGTTGCGGATCGACAGCACGTAATTCGGTCCGACGAACACGTTCAGCTCGCCGACGTTCAATTCATCGTCGTCGTCCAGCTCGACCATATGCAGCACCGCGAACAGCGAATCGCCGTACTCCTCGATCTTCGGGCGCTGATGCCCCTTGCGGGCATCCTCGAGCGCCAGTTCGTGCAGCCCGAACTCCTCGCCCATCAGGTCGAGTTCGGCAGGCGTCGGATCCTTCAGCGCGACCCACACGAAGCATTCGGGCTTCGACACGTAGTCGCTGATGGCGTCGATATCGATGTCGGCCAGCTTGCGGCCGTCCTGGTATGCAGCACAGTTGATCAGCATGTTGTCCGTGATGTTGCGGTTTGCGCATCAGTTTACCGGTTTGCTGCGCGGGCGGCCCGGCTTGCGCGGCACGGCGATATTGGTCATGATCGGTCTGCGTGCGCCGCAGCATGCGCACCCGGACACTTCGGACCACAAGCCGCACGGCCGTGCGGCCCAACCGTCAAGGAGACTGACCCATGTGGTATTTCTCGTGGATACTCGGCATCGGCGTGGCGCTCGGCTTCGGCATCATCAACGCGATGTGGCTGGAAGCGGAAGTCTTCTCGCGCGGCGACAAGCGCAACGGCGCGTCGGGCCCGCGCTCGGGAGGCAAGGCTTCGTGACGCACCTGGTGTTCTTCTGCGGTCACGCCGGCACCGGCAAGACCACGCTCGCGAAGCGGCTCATCGGGCCGCTGATGCGCGCGACCGGCGAGGCCTTCTGCCTGCTCGACAAGGACACGCTGTACGGCCGCTACAGCTCGGCCGCGATGGGTGCGCTCACCGAGGATCCGAACGACCGCGACAGTCCGCTCTACCTGAAGCACCTGCGCGATCCCGAATACCAGGGCCTGCTCGACACGGCCCGTGAAAATCTCGCGCTCGGCATCGGCGCGCTCGTGGTCGGCCCGCTGTCGCGCGAAGTGCGCGATCGCCGCATTCTCGACCGTGCGTGGCTCGGCATCGCACCCGACGTCACGCTGACGGTCGTCTGGGTCCACACGTCGGAAGACGTCGCGCACCAGCGAATCGTCGCGCGCGGCAACCCGAACGATGCCTACAAGCTCACGCACTGGGACGAATACCGGCAGCGCCGCTTCGTGCCGACCGGCCACGAATGCGACGGTATCGTGATGTTCGACAACACCGCGCCGTCCGACGCCGACGTCGACACCTTGCTGTACCGCATCGCGCCGCCCCCTCCCGCGGCCACGATCGTCCCGCCGCTGCCGGCCTGACCGCCGCCCTTTTTTCGTTCCCCGCAAAAAACAACGCCGGAAGCGCTGTTGCGCTCCCGGCGTCGTACGGCCCTCGTGCCAGAGGCTGACGGGTGGTCAGGCCACTTCGTGCACGCGCTCCATCGTGCCGCCTTCGTACAGCTTGCCGAAGCGGTTCGACAGGAACGCCTTCAGCGACACCTTTTCCTGCGGGATGAAACCGCTCTGCGGCAGCTTCTTTTCGCGGAACAGATCCAGCACCGCGCACATCGCGCCGGCCGTCGTGATCTGGATCGCGCTCATGTGCATCCCGCACACGTCCTTCGCGAAAATCTTGCGCGTGAACACGTCCTGCACCAGCTGGCCGTCCTTCACGCCCGTCACCGTGATGAACACGAGCACGACGTCCTGCTTCGTCGACGGCACCGCGCGGCGCATGATCGACTTCAGCGTGTCACGGTCGGTCGACAGGCGCAGGTCTTCGAGCAGGAACTGCACGAGATCGCGGTGGCCCGGATAGCGCACCGACTTGTAGTCGAGCGTCTCGACCTTGCCCGACAGCGTTTCGCACAGCGTGCCGAGGCCGCCCGACGTGTTGAACGCTTCGTATTCGGTGCCGTCCAGCGAGAAGTGCTCGAGGCCTTCGAGCGGCTGCACCCATTGCTTGCGGCCGTCGCGGATCGCTTCGCACGGCTGGCAGTATTCGTTGATCAGGCCGTCGACGCTCCACGTCAGGTTGTACTTCAGCGCGTTGGTCGGATACTCGGGCAGCGCGCCGACGCGCATCTTCACGTCGCGCACTTCGCTGAAGCCGTTCACCAGCTCATGTGCGGCGAGACCGATGAAGCCCGGTGCAAGGCCGCACTGCGGCATGAACGCACGGTCGGAGCCTTCGGCCAGTTCGCGGATCGCGTGGGTTGCGCGCACGTCTTCGGTCAGGTCGAAGTAGTGCACGCCGGCAGCCTTCGCGGCGGCGGCCACGTTGACCGCGAGGTAGTAAGGCAGTGCGTTGACGAGCGCATCGAAGCCCTTCACGGCTTCGCGAATCGCGTTCGCGTCGGCCGAATCGACCCGTTGCGTCGCGATGCCTTCGCGCGACAGCTTTGCAAGCGCATCCGCATCACGGTCGAACGCGACGACTTCGTAGTCGCCCGTTTCACGCAGCATGTGAGCAATGGTGTGGCCGATCAGACCTGCGCCGACGATGGCGATTTTCATGCGCTTATCTCCTGATGATGGGTTGGTGTTGTGAACGGCGTTGAGCCATGAACACAGTTTAGGGACGCTCAAAATCAGTTCCAAGACGAAGAATGATGCGAAACGACTGATAATTTCGACGTTCCGACGACACATTTCGTCGAAACGTCGAAATGGCGCTTTTTTCCCGCTGCCGGCCTCGCTATGGCTGGCCTAAGTCTCGGGTTTCAGACTGCATGCCGACCACCCGATTGCCAAGGAGGCATCGCATGCAATCCCTGCCCGCCCATCGCCCGCCGCACTGGCTGAACAAGGTGCCCGACGTCGCACTGTCGTTCTGGATCATCAAGATCATGTCGACCACGGTCGGCGAAACCGGCGCGGACTTTCTCGCGGTCAACGCGGGGCTCGGCCAGACCGTCACCCGCGTCGCGATGGCGTCGCTGCTAGCGATCGCGCTGTGGCTGCAGTTGCGCACGCGCCGCTACGTGCCGTGGATCTACTGGCTCACGGTGGTGCTGGTCAGCATCGTCGGCACGCAGATCACCGACCTGCTCACCGACGGCCTGAACGTCAGCCTCTATGCGAGCACCGCCGCGTTTGCCATCGGGCTCGCCGCGATCTTCTTCGTGTGGCATCGCGTCGAAGGCACGCTGTCGATCGACACGATCGTCACGCCGCGGCGCGAGCTGTTCTACTGGGCCGCGATCCTCTGCACGTTCGCGCTGGGCACCGCCGCGGGCGATCTCGCCACCGAGGCGCTCGGGCTCGGCTTCACGCTCGGCGCGCTGTGCTTCGGCGCATTGATCGCGGCCGTGTTCACGATGTGGCGACTCGGCGCCAATGCGGCGCTGGCGTTCTGGATCGCGTACATCCTGACGCGCCCGTTCGGCGCGTCGCTCGGCGACCTGCTCACGCAGGCCCGCACCTATGGCGGGCTCGGCTTCGGCGCCGCCTGGACGAGCCTGCTGTTCCTGACCGTGATCGTGCTGCTCGTCGCCGTCGCGCAGTTCGGCAGCAGCCCGCGCACGCGTGCCGGCACCACCGAATGACGCCTTTTCCTTTCCGCTCTTTCCCTTCATCGAATCGAGGACACGCCATGCGCATCCCCCATCCCGTTTCCCGTCTCGCCGTTGCCGCGGCCACGATTGCCCTGCTGAGCGCCGCCGCCGGCTGCTCGAAGCAGCAGGATGCGAACGCAGCGACTTCGGCGCCCGCCTCGGCCGCCGCATCGCCTGCTGCGGGCCACGCCTCGAAGCTCGGCGACCTGTCGCAGTTCCGCACGATCGCCGTCGACGTGAACACGCTCGTCGCCAAGGGCGACCTGCCCGGCGCGAAAACGCGCATCAAGGATCTCGAGATCGCGTGGGACTCGGCCGAAGCCGGCCTCAAGCCGCGCGCCGCCGCCGACTGGCACATGGTCGACCAGGAGATCGACCGGGCGCTTTCCGCATTGCGCGCGGACCATCCGACCCAGGCCGATTCGGCCGCCGCGATGAAGAACCTGCTCGCGGCCCTCGACCGGTTCAGCGGCAAATAAGGATCGGCGCGTGACGCACGCGCGGGAATCGCATACGCTGGCGGCGTTTGCGCGGCACGGAGAACACGCATGCGAATACTGCTCGTCGAAGACGACCCGATGATCGGCGAAGCCGTCCATGCCGCGTTGAAGGACGCGTCGTACGCCACCGACTGGGTCACCGACGGCGTGCGCGCGTTGACCGCGTTCGCCGCCCAGCCCTACGACCTGATCCTGCTCGACCTCGGCCTGCCCGGCCGCGACGGGCTCGACGTGCTGGCCGCCATCCGCGCGAAGGACGCCAGCGCGCCGCTGCTGATCGTCACCGCACGCGACGGGCTCGACGATCGTCTTGCCGGCCTCGACGGCGGCGCAGACGACTACATCGTGAAACCGTTCGAGATGGCCGAGCTGCTCGCGCGGATTCGCGTCGCGATCCGGCGCCGGGCCGGTTCGGCTGCGCCGCTGCTGAGCAACGGGATCGTGTCGCTCGATCCGGCTACGCGCGAGGCCGCCGTCGACGGGCACGCACCGGTGCCGCTGTCGAATCGCGAATTCGCGCTGCTGCGCGCGCTGCTGGTGCGCCCGGGTGCGATCCTGTCGCGGCGCGAGCTCGAGGATCGCCTGTACGGCTGGGGCGAGGAAGTCGAAAGCAATGCGGTCGAATTCCTGATCCATTCGCTGCGCCGCAAGCTCGGCAGCACCGTGATCAAGAACGTCAGGGGTGCGGGATGGATGGTTTCAAGAAACGGCTGAACGAATCGATCGGGTTCCGCCTGTCGGTCGCGCTGTCGGCCGCGATCCTGGTCGTCGCGACAGTCGCGGCCGCGTTCGCGTTTTCATCGGCATTCGACGAAGCGCACGAATTGCAGGACGACGTGCTGCGCGAGGTCGCGACGCTGCTCGACCGCGAGCACACGCCGTCGCTCCATGCCGACGGCACCGGGCCCGCGCGCGAAAGCGACGAGCTGTCGCGCGTGATCGTGCAGCCGCTCGGCA
>NZ_JAAGPB010000317.1:0-10266 GCF_017104585.1 Burkholderia sp. Ac-20392 | reverse complement strand
CCGCACGGTCGGCTGGCTGGCCGCCGCGCGCACTTCGTCGGGGATCAGCCGCCCCATTTCGAAGATCGCCTCCGCGCGCGCGAACGCGGCCTGGCCGGCGTCGGTCATCGTGACGCCGCGCCCGGCCGGGCGCAATAACTGGTGCCCGAGCGCTTTTTCGAGCTCGCGCACCTGCGCACTGATGGTCTGCACGGCCATGTCGAGCCGCGCGGCCGCGCGCGCGAAGCCGCCTTCCTTCACGACGACCCAGAAGTAGTACAGATGTCGGAAATTGAGCATCGGATCGTAATTTCGGAAAAACCGAATCAAAAGTCAGATTCTCTCTGATTTTTCCGAAGTCCGGGGCGGCATATCATCTGGCTTTCCACTTTCGTATCGGCCCATTTCATGGACTACCTGCTGACGCTTGCCGTTGACCCCGCCGTCTGGGCTGCGCTTCTGACGCTCGTCGTGATGGAAGTCGTGCTCGGCATCGACAACCTGATCTTCATCTCGATCCTCAGCAACAAGCTGCCCGAGGCGCAGCGCGCCCGCACGCAGCGCCTCGGCATCGCGCTCGCGCTGGTGATGCGCCTCGCGCTGCTCGGCAGCGTCGCGTGGATCGCGAGCCTCACCGAACCGGTGTTCACGCTGTTCGACCATGCGTTCTCGTGGCGCGACATGATCCTGCTGTCGGGCGGCCTGTTCCTCGTGTGGAAGGCGACCACCGAGATCCATCACCACGTGTCGCGCGACGGTGAAGGCGCGGGCGGTTCGGGTGGCGCGGTCGGCCTGACGGTGTGGGCCGCGATCGGCCAGATCGTGATGCTCGACATCGTGTTCTCGATCGACAGCATCGTGACCGCGATCGGCATGACCGAACACGTGCCGATCATGTTCGTCGCGGTGATCGTCGCCGTCGCCGTGATGCTGTTCGCTGCACAGCCGCTCGCACGCTTCATCGACCGCAACCCGACCATCGTGATGCTCGCGCTGTCGTTCCTGGTCGTGATCGGCATGACGCTGATCGCCGAAGGGTTCGGCTCGCATGTGCCGAAGGGCTACATCTACGCGGCAATGGCGTTCTCGGCTTTCGTCGAAGGCATGAACATGCTGGCGCGGCGCGCGAAGGCGAAGCGCCCGGCATCGACGGACGGCCACTGAGCCCCCGCGCGTGACACGGCTACCGCGGTGGCCGGCGTCACGCGCCTCATACGGAATCCAGACGAAATTCGCACGGAAAGGAGAGACGCGATGAAATGCCCAGTCTGCAAGACGCCCGACCTGCTGATGGCCGAGCGCCAGTCGATCGAGATCGACTACTGTCCGACCTGCCGCGGCGTGTGGCTCGATCGCGGCGAGCTCGACAAGCTGATCGCACGCGAGACCGGCGACGCGCCAGCGCGCCGCGACGAGACGCCCGTGCGGCACGATGCGCAAGCCCCGCGCGGCCATGACGGCGGGTGGGGGCGCGACGGTCGCGCGCATGACAGCCGTGACGGGCACGATGGCCGCTCGCACGACGATCGCTACAAACACGACGGCCAGCAGCGTCGCCGGAAGTCGGTGTTCGACCTGTTCGACTTCGACTGATCGCAATTGCACCGCACGTCGTAAAAAAGCCCCGCCGGGCGCGTACCCGGCGGGGCTTTTTCATGCGTGCGGGATGATCACCCGCGTGGGTGCTTACGCGTTGCCGGCCGTCACGTCGATGCGGCGCGGACGCGTTTCCTCGCGGCGCGGAATCGTCAGCGTTAGCACGCCGTCGCGCAGGTTCGCGTCGATCCTCGACGTGTCGAGATCGGGACTCAGCACGAAGCTGCGTGCATAGCGCGTCGCGCGGATTTCGGCGTGCCGCACGCGGAGTTCGGCAGGCGTGTCGATCTGCGTGTCGGCTTCGATCGTCAGCGTGTTGTCGTGCACCTTCACGTCGAGGTTTTCGCGCGGCACGCCGGGCAGGTCGGCGCGCAGCGTGACGCCGAGATGATTCTCGACGATGTCGACAGCCGGCGTGATCGCGGGCCGGCGGGCGGCTTCGGCGGCAGCAGGGTGAACGGTGTTCGTCTGACGCTCGGCCAGGGTCGGGTTCGCATTCATGTCGGTATCCTGAATATTATTGAACGGTGATTGCACGCGGCTTCGATGCCTCGCGCCGGCCGACGCGAATCAGCAGGCAGCCGTTTTCGTAGCGGGCGCTGACCTGGTCGGGGTCTGCATCCCGCGGCAGCTCGACGACGCGACGGAATGCACCGTGAAAGCGTTCCTGTGCATAGGTGCGCAAATCGTCGCCTTCGGCGCGTGGCGCAGGCTTGCGCTCGCCGCTGATCGTCAGCAGGTCCTTGTCGATCGAAACGTCGAAGTCGGCCGCGGCCATGCCGGGCGCGAACGCGACGATCTCGATGGCGCCGTCGGTCGCGCCGACGTTGAGTGCGGGGAAGGCGCCGGGCCGCACCGCGCGAATGCCGGACGGACGTTCGCCCAGCAGGTTGGCCACTTGCCGCTGCACGCGGGCGAATTCGTCGAACAGGTCGCTGCCGAAATGGATACCGCTCATGTTGGTCCTCCTGAACAGGGAACACGGGAGACGTGACGGCGCGACGCCTGCGGCGGGCGCGACGTGGGAGCTCCACTGGGTCGAAACGGGGGCAGTGCGCTGGATGGTGCACTGCCCGACGACGTGTAATTAGTGGCAGCCGAAGCGCATTTCAAGAGGGAATCTGCAATCTGCGTCAATGCATGCCCGTGCGGTTCGATGCGACAATCGCCGCGATCTATTTGCAGACCAACGACACGGGACAATCATGGACATTCGACGCATCGCGATCGTCGGCGCCGGCGTGATCGGCGCAAGCTGGGCCGCCTTTTATCTGACGCAGGGTTTCGACGTCGTCGCGACCGATCCGGCGCCGCAAGCCGACACGCGGCTGCGCGAATCTCTCGCCGCGTTTCTCGGCGAGCGGGCCGCCGAACTTTCCGCGAGGCTGTCGTTCGACGCCGATCTCGTGCGCGCGCTGGATAGTGTCGACTTCGTGCAGGAAAACGGCCCGGAGCGGCTCGACCTGAAGCGTGCGCTGTATCGGCAGATGGACGACGTGCTGCCCGCGCACGTGCCGATCGCGTCGAGTTCGTCGGGCCTGAAAATGTCGGACATCCAGACCGCGTGCGACAAGCATCCGGAACGCTGCCTGATCGCGCATCCGTTCAATCCGCCGCACCTGATTCCGCTCGTCGAGCTGGTCGGCGGCGATGCCACCAGCCCGGACGTGATCGCGCGCGTGAAGGATTTCTACGATGCGCTCGGCAAGCAGACGATCGTCCTCAACAAGGAGATGACCGGCCACGTCGCGAACCGGCTCGCGGCCGCGCTGTTCCGCGAGGTGTATCACCTCGTCGGCGAAGGCGTCGTGAGCGTCGCCGATGCGGACAAGGCCGTCGCATGGGGCCCCGGCCTGCGCTGGGGGCTGATGGGGCAGTGCCTGACCTATCACCTCGGCGGCGGCGCGGGCGGGATCGAGCACTTTCTCGAACACCTGTCGGGGCCGATCACGAGCTGGTGGGACGACCTCGGCACGCCTTCGTTCGATCCGGACGTCGATCGCAAGCTGAACGACGAATTGCGCGCGATCCAGGGCGAGCGCTCGATGCAGGAACTGGCAGCCGAACGCGACCGCTTGCTCGTCGAGCTGATCGACGCGCGGCGCCGCAGCTTCCTGCCGTGACCGCGCCGCGGCGTCGCGTCCGGGCCGCGGCCGGCTATTGCTGTGCGGCGGTTTGTGCTGCCTGCGGCGTCTGCGCGAGCCATGCCGGGCTCGCGGCCTGCACGAGTTCGCGGTTGCGCGCGCGGGTCGCGGCGTTCGGCGGGTAGTTGCCGTCGTTCGTCGGCAATTGGCCGTCGAGATAGGCCTGCTTGAGTTGCGCGATGACTTCCGCGCGGGTCAGCCCCTGCGCGGGCGCTGAGGTATCGGACGTCTGGGCAAAGGCGGGGGACAGCAGGGCGGCGGCGGCGGTCGCGACAGCGAATCGCATGACATTCATGGCGTGCTCCGATCAAGGGGACGGGACACCGGATGCGCGCGGCGGCTGGCCGTGCGTTCCGATGGGTCCCATTGTCGCGAGCGGGTGCTGCGTGGACGATGACGCGTTCCGGGCAAAGCTGTCAGTTGCGGGCGGGGGCACCAGGCGCGGTCCCCTCTGCGGCTGCCGCGCCGGTGCGGTTACAACTCCGACGCTGCGGCAATCAGCGTGGCTTCGAGTGCAAGCGTCGAACGCGACGCGGCCGCCGGCCGGTCGATCACGTATTCGAGTTCGCCGAGTTCGGGCAGCCCGGCCTCGAGCCGCGCGAGCCCGGCCGGGATCACGTAGCCGGCGAACGCGCTGACGCCGAGCCCCGCGCTCGCCGCGGCGCGCAACACCGCGACGCTGCTGCTCACGACCGCGATCCGGTACGGCCGCCCGACGGCTTCGAGCGATTCGAGCACGCGGCGGCGCGACACGCTCGGCTCCGGATGCATCGCGAGCGGCAGCACGGCCTCGTGGCCGGTGATCCGCGAATCGGGGCCCGTGCACCAGTACAGCGGCTCGCTGCGGATCACGCGGCCGCGCCGGCTGCCGGCGATGCGCTTCGCAAACACGAGATCGTGCCGCCCTTCGTCGAGCGCGTCGAACAGGTCGCCCGACAGCCCGGTCGAGATCGCGAGCTCGACTTCCGGATTGCGCTGCACGAAGCTCGCGAGCGCGGCGGTCAGGTGCGCCGACGCGAAATCCTCCGACATCGCGAGCCGCACCTTGCCCGACAGCGGCGGCCCGCACACCGACGTGACGGCCTCGTCCATCAGTTCGAGGATGCGCACCGCGTAGCGGAACAGCGCGTCGCCGTGCTGCGACAGGTGCACGTTGCGCGTGTCGCGCTCGAACAGCGGCCGGTCGAGCAGTTCCTCGAGGCGGCGGATATGCTGGCTGACGGTCGACTGCGACAGGCTCACGCGCTCGGACGCGGCGGTGAAGCTGCCGGATTGGGCGACGGCGACGAAGCTGCGCAGCAGCTCGGGCGGTAACGGACGCATTGCTAAATCCACTGAATCGGTTTCGACAACTTCATAAATGGCCGGATATTGCGGCGCTAGTATCGGATCACGCCCCGGTGCGGCCCGCAACGGGGCGCACCGGACGCGTAGCCCGCGTCGGGCCGGCGGCTGCTTCGTTCAGTCTAAGGCATCCGGCGTCCGGCCCGAAACCGCATCATCCCATCGACCGCCCGAGAACGTGCCCGCATGACGGGCCGCCGGGCCGCGGCGCACCGCCGCAGGAGACACGCCCGGCACGGGATCGGCGGGCAAGGTTCGGCTCCTGCTGGCGGCAATACGCCCGTCACGAAGAGACTGGAGACGACTCATGATCATCTACGGAACCGCGCTGCTGGCGTTCTGCCACCTGGCCGGATTGTTCCTCGGCGACCTGCTCGGCGGCGCGATCGGCGTGAAGACCAACGTCGGCGGCGTCGGCATCGCGATGCTGCTGCTGATCTGCCTGCGCCTGTGGCTGCACCGCCGCGGCTGGCTGCCGAAGGAGACCGAGGCCGGCGTCGGTTTCTGGGGCGCGATGTACATCCCCGTCGTGGTTGCAATGGCTGCGAACCAGAACGTCGTCGCCGCGCTGAAGGGCGGGCCGGTCGCGCTGCTGGCCGCCGTCGGCGCGGTCGCGATCTGCGCATGCTGCATCGCGGTACTCGTGCGCACCGGGCGCGACGACACGGCCTTCGCAGGCGTGCCGCAATTCGAAGAACAGTGACGGAGGCCGCCATGCTGCAGATGCTCGAAAAAACCGTCGCCCACAACGGGCTCGTCGCGTCGTTCGCGCTGGTCGGCCTGATCATGTGGCTGTCGTCGATCGCGTCGCGCAAACTCACGTTCGGCCGCGTGCACGGCTCCGCGATCGCGATCGTGATCGGCCTCGCGCTGGCCTACGTCGGCGGCGCATTCACCGGCGGCGAGAAGGGGATCGCCGACGTGCCGCTGTTCGCGGGCGTCGGCCTGATGGGCGGCGCGATGCTGCGCGATTTCGCGATCGTCGCGACCGCGTTCGAAGTGCAGCCGACCGAGGCGCGCAAGGCCGGGCTCGTCGGCGTCGTGTCGCTGCTGCTCGGCACCGTGCTGCCGTTCATCGTCGGTGCGTGCATCGCGCGTGCATTCGGCTACACCGACGCGGTCAGCATGACGACCATCGGCGCGGGCGCCGTCACCTACATCGTCGGCCCGGTCACGGGCGCGGCGATCGGCGCAAGCTCGGACGTGATCGCGCTCAGCATCGCGACGGGGCTCGTCAAGGCGATCATCGTGATGGTCGGCACGCCGGTCGCGGCCAACTTCATGGGCCTGAAGACGCCGCGTTCCGCGATGATCTTCGGCGGCCTGGCCGGCACCGTCAGCGGCGTGAGCGCGGGGCTCGCTGCGACCGATCGCCGGCTCGTCCCGTACGGCGCGCTCGTCGCGACGTTCCATACGGGCGTCGGCTGCCTGCTCGGCCCGTCGGTGCTGTTTTTCACGACGCGCGCGCTGGTCGGCGCATAGGCCCGGACGATGGGCGGCCCGTGCGCGGGTCGCATCCATCGCCGCGTCCTCTGAGTCGCATTCGTCAACATCATCAATCGGCGGCGGCGCCAGGCTTAGAATGCCGCTGAACCATCGAAGCGGGAGAACTGTTCATGACGGGATGGAATCACGCGCGGCAGGCGCGCGATGCACGGCTCGCGGCCGGCGCGGCTTACGCGCAGGGCAAGCGGGTCGATGCGCGCGACACCGTGGCGTTGCTCGAAGCGGTGCTGCGGCCCGGCGACCGCGTCTGCCTCGAAGGCGACAACCAGAAGCAGGCCGACCTGCTCGCGACGGCGCTCGCCGACGTCGACAGCGCGAAGATCCACGACCTGCACATGGTGCAGTCGGGTGTCGTGCTGCCCGAGCATCTCGACGTGTTCGAGCACGGCATCGCGAAGCGCCTCGACTTCGCGTATTCGGGCCCGCAGTCGCAGCGGATCGCGAAGCTGCTGTTCGGCGGCAAGATCGCGCTCGGCGCGGTGCACACCTATCTCGAGCTGTTCGCTCGCTACTTCATCGACCTCACGCCGCAGGTCGCGCTGATCGCCGCGGTCAGCGCCGATCGCGACGGCAACCTGTACACCGGCCCGAACACCGAAGATACGCCCACCGTCGTCGAGGCCACCGCGTTCAAGGACGGCATCGTGATCGCGCAGGTCGACCGCATCGTCGACAAGGTGCCGCGCGTCGACATCCCGGGCGACCGCGTGCATTTCGTCGTCGAGGCCGGCCGGCCGTTCTACGTCGAGCCGCTGTTCACGCGCGATCCGGCCGCGATCACCGAAACGCAGATCCTCACCGCGATGCTCGCGATCAAGGGCATCTACGAGCCGTACGGCATCAAGCGCCTGAACCACGGGATCGGCTTCAACACGGCCGCGATCGAGCTGCTGTTGCCGACCTACGGCGAGAAGCTCGGGCTGAAGGGCAAGGTCTGCTCGCACTGGGCGCTCAATCCGCACCCGACGCTGATTCCCGCGATCGAATCGGGCTGGGTCGAGCAGATCCACTGCTTCGGCTCGGAAGTCGGGATGGACGACTACATCCGTGCGCGTTCCGACATATGGTTCACGGGCTCCGACGGGTCGCTGCGCTCGAACCGCGCGTTCTGCCAGACGGCCGGTCTCTATGCGTGCGACATGTTCATCGGTTCGACGCTGCAGATCGACCTGTCCGGCCATTCGTCGACGGTCACGGCCGAGCGCATTGCCGGTTTCGGCGGCGCGCCGAACATGGGCAGCGACGCGCGCGGCCGGCGCCATCCGAGCGAGCCGTGGTTGAAGGCCGGCGCGGAAGCCGACCCCGACACGCCGGCGGCGCTCAGGCGCGGCCGCAAGCTCGTCGTGCAGATCGGCGAGACGTTCGGCGACAAGAACGTACCGATGTTCGTCGAGAAGCTCGACGCGCTGAAGCTCGCCGACAAGCTGCAGCTCGATCTCGCGCCGATCATGGTCTACGGCGACGACGTCACGCACATCGTCACCGAGGAAGGGATCGCGAACCTGCTGATGTGTCGCGACAAGGACGAGCGCGAGCACGCGATCCGCGGCGTCGCCGGCTATACGGAGATCGGCCGCGGCCGCGACCGGAAGATGGTCGAGCGGCTGCGCGAGCGCGGCGTGATCCGCCGCCCGGAGGATCTCGGCATCGATCCGCTCGACGCCGATCGCCGCTGGCTCGCCGCGCGATCGATCAAGGATCTCGTGCACTGGTCGGGCGGGCTCTATGCGCCGCCGGCCCGGTTCCGCAACTGGTAAGGACAAGGGCATGGAACAGTTGAACTATCGCTTCACCGCGCGCGAACGCGCGAAGGGCGAGCAGGCTGCGGCGCTCGTCGGTGTGGTCGCATCCGGCAATCTCGAAGTGCTCGTCGAGCGCGTGCTGCCGGGCAACGAATGCGAGATCGACATCCGCACGGCGGCGGTCGGATTCGGCGCGGTGTGGCAGGCCGTCGTCACGGACTTCGTCGAGCGGCGCACGCCGGGCGGCCTGAAGCTGTCGATCAACGACGGCGGCGCGCGGCCCGACATGGTGTCGCTGCGGCTCGCGCAGGCCGTGCGCGCGATCGAGGGAGACGCGTCATGAACACCCCCCACGCTCACATCCATTCGCTGCCTCCCGACGGGGCCGGTGCCTCCCCAGGGGCGGGGGCGCCGAACGACGCGATCCACGACGCACCGGCGTTCGTCGCGAACGCCGCGAGCTGGTACGAAGCATCGGCGCGGCAGCGCGTCGACGGGCTGCTCGACGCCGGCAGTTTCAGCGAATTCCTCGGCCCGGCCGAGCGCGTGACGAGCCCGCACCTGTCGCTGTTCGACCTGCCGCAGCAGTTCGACGACGGGATGGTGGTTGGCCACGGCCGGCTCGACGGCCAGCCGGTATTCGTCGCCGCGCAGGAAGGCCGCTTCATGGGCGGTGCGTTCGGCGAAGTGCATGGCGCGAAGCTCACCGGGCTGCTGCGAGCCGCACGCGAAACCGGCAAGCCGGTGCTGATCCTGTTCGATACGGGTGGCGTGCGGTTGCAGGAAGCGAACGCGGGCGAACTCGCGATTGCCGAGATCATGCGTGCGCTCGTCGAAGCACGCTCGGCCGGCGTGCCGGTGATCGGGCTGATCGGCGGGCGCGCGGGCTGCTATGGCGGCGGCGGGTTGCTCGCCGCGTGCTGCTCGGCGCTCGCGGTATCGGAGCAGGGCCGCATCAGCGTGTCGGGCCCCGAAGTGATCGAGACCAATCGCGGCGTCGAGGAATTCGATGCGAAGGACCGCGCGCTGATCTGGCGCACGATGGGCGGCAAGCACCGTCGGCTGATCGGCGGCGCGGATCGCTACGTGGCCGACACGCCCGATGCGTTCCGTGCGGCGGCGCTCGAGCTGATCGGCCGCGCGCCGAAGTTCGATGCGGCGATGCTGCGCGCGGAACAGGCGCGCCTCGAAGCGCGCGTCGAACGGTTCGGCGCATGCACGGACGCGCTCGACGTGTGGCGCTCGCTCGGAGCGAGCGCACCGGAAGCGATCCCGGGGATGCCCGACGATGCGTTCGCCACGCTCGCCGACCAATTGCAGGAGAGCCCGCATGACGCTCGATGAAGTACTGAATTCGCTGTTCCCGCAAGGCCATTCGATCGCCCGTAACGGCGGCCTGCTGACCGGCCACGCGGAACTGGCCGGCACGCGCGTCGACGTGATCGGCGTCGCCGACCGTTTGCCGTTCGGCATCGACGAGGCGCTGACGCTCGCGGCGCGCGTGCTCGACACGATCGCGCGCGGCGGTGATACGCCGATCCTCGTGCTGGTCGACAGCGACAGCCAGCGGATGAGCAAGCGCGACGAACTGCTCGGCCTGAACGAAGGGCTGTCGCATCTCGCGAAGTGCCTGATGCACGCGGATCTCGCCGGGCATCGGACGATCGGCGTGCTGTACGGCCACACGGCCGCGGGCGCGTTCATCGCGACCGCGCTCGCGACCCGCACGCTGCTCGCGGTGCCGGGCGCCGAGCCGGAGGTGATGGACCTGCCGTCGATGTCGCGCGTGACCAAGCTGCCGATCGACGTGCTGAAGGAGATGTCGCGCTCGACGCCGGTGTTCGCGCCGGGGCTCGACAATCTCGTGCAGATGGGCGCCGTCGACGCCGTGCTCGATCCGGCCCGCGCGCTCGACGCGCAGGTCGGCGAATGGCTCGGCAAGCCGGCCGACCGGG
>NZ_JAAGPB010000316.1:0-234 GCF_017104585.1 Burkholderia sp. Ac-20392 | reverse complement strand
ACAGAAAGCAAGTACAACACGCAGAACGAAAGTAGCATAACTCACAAACACGATCACGCGTACGGCGACTGATCTCAGACTAATAACATGCGGGACGAACGATGCTCTGTCCTTAGTCTACAGCGAGCGCGTGGTCGACGACATGAGTGAGTACGACGGTAACGTCAACTGAATGAATGTGGATAACATACCAGCGGCTAGGATCACATCGATTGATATCTTTTTTTTTTTTTA
>NZ_JAAGPB010000315.1:0-9892 GCF_017104585.1 Burkholderia sp. Ac-20392 | reverse complement strand
CGCCGGCGGCAGCACCCGCGCGCGGCGCCCAGAACAGGTAGGCCGACGCGGTAGCCGACGCGACAAACACGGCCAGCACGAAATACGACACGGCCGAGGCCCGCAACGCAAAGCGCTGCGGACGCCCGGCCGGAGCATCGAATGGACTCGTCAAGCGATTGCGGCGTCAGACGCGCTTGAACACCAGCGTGCCGTTGGTACCGCCGAAGCCGAAGTTGTTCTTCACGGCAACGTCGATCTTCATGTCACGCGCGGTGTTCGCGCAGTAATCGAGATCGCACTCCGGGTCCTGGTTGAAGATGTTGATGGTCGGCGGCGACACGTTGTTGTGCAGCGCCAGCACCGTGAACACCGATTCGAGGCCGCCCGCGCCGCCCAGCAGGTGGCCCGTCATCGACTTCGTCGAGTTCACGACGATCTTGTACGCATGCTCGCCGAAGGCCGCCTTCACAGCATCGGACTCGTTCTTGTCGCCCAGCGGCGTCGACGTGCCGTGCGCGTTCAGGTACTGGACCTCGTCCGCGTTCACGCCGGCGTCGCGCAGTGCCGCGACCATGCAACGGCGCGGGCCGTCCATGTTCGGTGCGGTCATGTGGTACGCGTCGCCCGTCATGCCGAAGCCCGAGACTTCCGCGTAGATCTTCGCACCGCGTGCCTTCGCCGCTTCGTACTCTTCGAGCACCATCACGCCGGCACCCTCGCCCAGCACGAAGCCGTCGCGGTCCTTGTCCCACGGACGGGATGCGCTGGCCGGATCGTCGTTGCGGGTCGACAGCGCACGCGCTGCCGCGAAACCGCCGATGCCGAGCGGCGACACCGTCGACTCGGCACCGCCCGCGACCATCACGTCGGCGTCGCCGGCCTGGATCAGGCGCGCTGCGAGGCCGATGCTGTGCAGGCCGGTCGTGCAGGCCGTCACGGCCGCAAGGTTCGGGCCCTTCAGGCCGAACATGATGCTCAGGTGACCCGAGATCATGTTGATGATCGAACCCGGCACGAAGAACGGCGAAATCCGGCGCGCGCCGCGATCGACGTAGGTCTGGTGCGTATCTTCGATCATCGGCAGGCCGCCGATGCCGGAACCGACCAGCACGCCGATGCGTTCCGCATTGGCTTCGTTCACTTCCAGCCCGCTGTCCTTGATGGCCTGGACGCCGGCGGCGATGCCGTAATGGATGAACGTATCCATGTTCCGGGCTTCCTTCGCCGGGATGTACTCCTCGGGAACGAAACCCTTCACTTCGCCTGCGAAGTGAACGGCGAGGTTCGACGGATCGAACTTCGTAACGGTGGCAATACCGGACTTGCCGGCGACGAGATTGGCCCAGCCGTCGGCAACATTATTGCCAACAGGCGAAATCAGCCCCAGGCCTGTAACAACAACACGACGGCGGCTCACGGTAACCTCTTTTCCATTATTGGATGACAAAAACAAAAGCCACAGTGGCCACAGGAACCAGCCCTGCGAGCCCTGTGGCTGTTAGTCCGTCCGGCGCGAAGCCGGCAGGATGGCGCGTCAATCGCGAAGATCGCGGCGACGTGGCGGACAAGCGCGAAAGGCGCTCGTTACGCCTTGACGTTTGCGCGAGCGTAGTCGATCGCTTGCTGAACGGTCGTGATCTTCTCTGCTTCTTCGTCCGGGATTTCCATGCCGAACTCGTCTTCCAGAGCCATCACCAGTTCGACCGTGTCGAGCGAGTCGGCGCCCAGGTCGTTCACGAACGAAGCTTCGTTCTTGATCTCGGCTTCTGCGACGCCCAGTTGTTCAGCGACGATCTTCTTGACACGTTGTTCGATGTTGTCCATTACCCCTCCGAGGGAAAGTTCAGATTTACAAGTGCGCGCATTTTATCAGGTTTGCTGACGCCAAAACGCACGTTGGCTTGATGGTCGATCAAGCGCCGATCCGCCTGAAAATCGGGATACGGCGCGGATGGTAAACGAAAATCGTTACGACATGTACATGCCGCCGTTCACGTGCAGCGTCGTACCGGTGATGTAACCGGCTTGCGGCGATGCGAGGAACGCGACGGCATGGGCGATGTCTTCCGGACTGCCGAGGCGGCCGAGCGGAATCTGGGTCTTGAGCGCAGCCTGCTGTTCTTCCGGCAGCGTCTTCGTCATGTCGGTGTCGATGAAGCCCGGCGCCACGCAGTTCACGGTGATGCCGCGGCTGCCGATTTCGCGCGCGAGCGCACGCGTCATGCCCGCCACACCGGCCTTCGCAGCCGCGTAGTTGACCTGACCCGGGTTGCCGGCCGAGCCGACCACCGACGTGATGTTGATGATGCGGCCGCCACGTGCCTTCATCATCGGGCGCAGCACCGCACGCGACAGGCGGAACACCGACTTCAGGTTGGTGTCGATCACCGCGTCCCAGTCTTCGTCCTTCATCCGCATCGCGAGCTGGTCCTGCGTGATGCCCGCGTTGTTGACGAGCACGTTCAGCGCGCCGAATTCCTTCACGGTCGCGTCGATCAGCGCCTCGGCAGCTGCCGCGTCGTTGACGTTCAGCACCGCGCCGCGGCCCGTGACGCCCGCTTCCGCGAACGCCGCGGTAATCGCAGCGGCGCCCGATTCGCTCGTCGCCGTACCGATCACCGTCGCGCCCAGGCGCGCAAGTTCGAGCGCGATCGAACGGCCGATGCCGCGCGATGCGCCGGTGACGATCGCAACCTGTTTATCGAGAGTCTTGTCCATGAATCGAATATCCGTCTCTTGAGAAAAGGTGCCGCGTCAGGCGGTCACCAGCTTGAGCGCTTCGTCGAGCGAAGCCGGATCGAACACCGA
The DNA here is from genome assembly GCF_017104585.1 of Burkholderia sp. Ac-20392. Classification (NCBI taxonomy): domain Bacteria; kingdom Pseudomonadati; phylum Pseudomonadota; class Betaproteobacteria; order Burkholderiales; family Burkholderiaceae; genus Burkholderia; species Burkholderia sp. Ac-20392. The sequence continues at coordinate 7,102 of NZ_JAAGPB010000315.1, read as the reverse complement.
CGCGCCCGTCAGGCTGCTGTCGATGCGCTTCGTCAGGCCGGCGAGCACCTTGCCCGGACCGCATTCGATCACGTGCGTGACGCCCGTGCCGGCGATGTGCTGCACGCACTCGACCCAGCGCACCGGGCCCGCGGCCTGGCGCACCAGCGCATCCTTGATCGCAGCCGGATCGCTGACCACGGCGACGTCGATGTTGTTGACGACCGGAATCTGCGGCGCCTTGACGTCGACGTTCGCAAGATAGTCGCGCAGCTGGTCCGACGCCGGCTTGAGCAGCGACGAATGGAACGGCGCCGACACCGGCAGCGGCAGTGCGCGCTTCGCGCCCTTCGCCTTCGCGATCTCGCAGGCCTTTTCGACCGCAGCCTTGTTGCCTGCGATAACGACCTGCGCGGGGGCATTGAAGTTCACCGCTTCGACAACGCCCGCTTCCGCGGCTTCGGCGCAGACCGCGCGCACCGTGTCGTCATCGAGGCCCAGGATCGCGGCCATGCCACCCTGGCCGACCGGCACGGCCGTCTGCATCGCCTGCGCGCGGAAACGCACGAGCGGCACGGCGTCCTTGAACGCGAGCGCGCCGGCAGCGACGAGCGCGGTGTATTCACCGAGGCTGTGACCGGCGACGATCGTCGGCGCCGGGCCACCTGCCTGCTGCCACGCGCGATAGCACGCATAGGCTGCGGTGAGCATCACGGGCTGCGTGTTGGTGGTGAGGTTCAGCTCTTCGGCCGGGCCTTCGGCGATCAGCTTGCCGAGATCCTGATTGAGTGCATCGGACGCTTCCTGGAGCGTCTCGCGCACGACGGCCAGATCGGCGAATGCGTTGAGCATGCCGACCGCCTGCGAGCCCTGCCCCGGAAATACGAATGCAAATTTCATATCGTCCCCAATTGAATCGATTCGGACGGCGCGCACGAATGGCGCGCCGATGGGATCCGCGCGCAGCAGTCGCGCGCCGCGGATCAGTAGCGGAAGACCGACGCGCCCCAGGTGAAGCCGCCGCCGACGCCTTCGATCAGCACGTGCTGGCCGCGCTGGATGCGACCGTCGCGCACCGCGGTATCGAATGCCAGCGGGATCGACGCGGCCGACGTGTTGCCGTGCTGGTCGACCGTCACGACCATGCGCTCCTGCGGCAGGCCGAGCTTGCGGCAGGTGCTGGTCATGATGCGGATGTTGGCCTGGTGCGGAATCAGCCAGTCGATCTGCTCGGGCGCGAGATTCGCCTTCGCGAGCGCCTCGATCGCGACCTTTTCGAGCACGTTGACCGCGAGCTTGAAGACCGCCTGCCCGTCCATGTACAGGAACGCGCTGCCTTCGATCACGCCGCGGTTGACGTTGCCCGGCGTGCAGAGGATGTGCGAATAGCTGCCGTCCGCGTGCAGCGCGCTGCCGAGCACGCCCGGCTCTTCCGACGCGGACAGGATCACCGCGCCCGCGCCGTCGCCGAACAGCACGCAGGTCGTGCGGTCCTTGAAGTCGAGAATGCGCGAGAACGTCTCCGCGCCGATGACGAGCGCCGTGCGGTGCTGGCCGCTGCGGATGAAGCTGTCGGCCGTCGCCATCGCGTACGCGAAGCCCGAACACACGGCCTGCACGTCGAATGCCGCGCCGCCGTTCTTGATGCCGAGCTTGTTCTGCAGCAGGCACGCGGTGCTCGGGAACACGAAATCGGGGGTCGAAGTCGCGACGATGATCAGGTCGATCGACTGCGGATCGATGCCGGCGGCTTCGATCGCGCGACGCGACGCCTCGAGCGCGAGATCGCTGGTCGTGACGTCCGGTGCGGCGAAATGGCGCGCATGGATACCCGTGCGCGCAACGATCCATTCATCGCTCGTCTCGATGCCTTCCTTCGCAAGACGATCGGTCAACTGCTGGTTCGTGACGCGGTCAGGCGGCAGGTAGCTGCCCGTGCCGAGCACGCGGGAATAGAGAGTCGATTGGGCCATTTATGCTTTAGAGGATTGCGCAGCGGAAGGTTCGGCGTGATGGCCTGCGGCGGGGCTTGCACGGCCCGCGCCGCCCGCGTCGTGTTCGCCTTCGCCGAGCGACACTGAATTATCCGCCATCGCGCGCGCGAGGCGCTCCAGCACGCCGTTTTTGACGGCATCATACCCGCGTTTGATCGCCCACTCAAACGCGTAGGCATCGGCCGAACCGTGGCTCTTGATCACGAGGCTTTTCAGCCCCAGCAGCGCCGCGCCGTTGTACTGGCGGTGGTCGACGCGCTTCTTGAAACGCATCAGGACAGGCAGCGCGAGCAGCGCCATCAGCTTCGACATCAGCGAACGGCCGAACTCCTCGCGGATGATGTCCGACAGCATTTGCGCAAGCCCCTCGGACGTCTTCAACGCGACGTTGCCGACGAAGCCGTCGCACACGATCACGTCGACCGTGCCCTTGTAGATGTCGTTGCCTTCGACGTTGCCGCGGAAATTGAGCGTGCTGGCGCGCAGCAGTTCGCCTGCGCGCTTGATCGTCTCGTTGCCCTTGATCACCTCTTCGCCGATGTTCAGCAGGCCGATCGTCGGACGCTCCTTGCCTTCGAGCGCGGCGACGAGCGCGTGCCCCATTTCGGCGAACTGCAGCAGGTGCTGCGGTTCACAGTCGACGTTCGCGCCGAGGTCCAGCATCATCGTGTAGCCGGTCGGGTTCGGCAGTGCGAACGCGATCGCGGGCCGCTCGATGCCGGGCAGCGTCTTGAGTACGTAACGGGAAACGGCCATCAGCGCGCCGGTATTGCCGGCGGAGATGCAGGCCTGCGCCGCGCCTTCCTTGACGTGGTTGAGTGCGACGCGCATCGAAGAATCCTTCTTCTTGCGCAGCGCCACTTCGACAGGGTCGTCCATCGCCACGACTTCGGCGGCGGGAACGATGGTCAGCGCGGGATCGTCGAGGGCTTTCAGCTTTTTCAGCTGAGCGCGGATCGCGCTTTCGATGCCGACGAGCATCAGGTGCGCATCGGGATGCGCGCGGACGAACTTGACTGCCGCGGGAACGGTCACGGACGGGCCGTGGTCGCCTCCCATGCAATCGATAGTGAGCTTTACGGTCATGGAATGCGACGAATTTCAGGCACAAAAAAGCGGCAGTTGAATGCCGCCTTTTTGTTGCGCCAGGAAAGTGTCAAGCGAACCAGTTGTCACGCGAACGGCAAGCGTAGCGCGCAACGCGTGACTTGACGCTTAGTCGTTCTTCGTCTTGACGACTTTCTTGCCGCGGTAGTAGCCGTTCGGGCTGACGTGGTGACGCAGATGCACTTCACCCGTGCTCGGCTCGACTGCCAGCGGCGATGCCGTCAGGAAATCGTGCGAACGATGCATGCCGCGCTTCGACGGCGACTTCTTGTTTTGCTGGACTGCCATGACTAACTCCTAAATAATTTTCCGGATTCTAACACAGCCCGATCCGACGCTTAACTACCCTGGCCCAAAGCCTTTACGCCTTCCCGCGCCACAACTGCTTAGTGTTTCTTGGTGCCGTCACCGTCCTTCTTCAGCGCTTCCAGCGCTGCGAACGGATTCGGCCGTTTGCCTTCGTCCCCGGCTTCGTCGGACTCCTCGTCCGTCTCTTCCGCGGGACCGCTCGCACCCGACACGAGGCTTTCGTGAACTGCCGGGCAAACCTCGTGCTTGGGCACGAGCGGCAACGAAAGCAGCAATTCCTCTTCGATCAAGTCGACGAGATCGAACTGGCGTGAGCCCACGATCACATCGGCTTCATCGTCGTCGAGCGGAAATTCTTCAGCTTCTTCTTCGGTCGCGACCACCCGGTACGTCATGTCGACGTCGAACGTCTGGTCGTACGGGGTCATGCAGCGCTGGCACGTGAGCCACGCATGGCCGTGCACCGCAAGCCGCAGATACGGCTGCTGCCCGTCGGCGCCGTCGTCCTGCAACTCCTTCTGCGTGAACCCTTCCGCCTGCCATGTGAAGACCGTGTCGCGATCTGGCGCGTCCGCAGGCACTTCGTTTAACATGCGCGGCAGTTGCGAGAGGCGCACCGCACCTGCTGCCTGCCGCCCGCTACGGGCGAACTCGAACAGATCGATTGCATGCGGATCAAGCGCCGCAGCCGGTTTGCCAGAAGAAGTGTTCATGTGCGCTCCTGCCTACAGGCTGACTTGCGAATCCGGCTTGGTACCGCTCGCGTACGGCTCATCCGCAGATGACGTACTTTACTTCCGAAGACCCGGCAGGCGCCACCACAACGGAAGCCTGCCGACGAAAAGCGGGAAAGCATACCTGTTTTACCTTTTGCGGTCAATCACTTAAGCTTGCGTCCGCGCAACGCCGCGCAACACCCGACGACTCATCGATCCAACCGACCATGCCGGATACCGTTTGCCGCCCGCCGCGGCTGATTCTTGCCTCCAGTTCACGCTACCGCCGCGCGCTCCTCGAGCGCCTCGGCATCCCCTTCGACGTCGTGTCGCCCGACCTCGACGAAACCCCGCACGACGGCGAGACGCCGGCCGCGACCGCCCTGCGGCTCGCCGGCGCGAAAGCGCGCGCCGTCGCTGCCACGATCGACGCACCGGACGGCGTGCTCGTGATCGGGTCGGACCAGGTCGCGACCTTCGACGGCCTCCAGATCGGCAAGCCCGGCACCCACGAGCGCGCGCTCGCGCAACTCGTGTCGATGCAGGGCCGCGAAGTCGAATTCCACAGCGCACTCTGCCTGTACGACAGCCGGACGGGCGAAGCGCAGGTCGAGGACATCGTCACGCACGTGCGCTTCCGCTCGCTGCCCGAGGCCGAACTCGACGCGTACCTGCGCGCGGAAACGCCGTACGACGTCGCCGGCGGCGCGAAATCCGAAGGGCTCGGCATCGCGCTGCTCGACGCGATCGACTCGAACGACCCGACCGCGCTCGTCGGCCTGCCGCTGATCGCGCTCACGCGCATGCTGCGCGCCGCTGAATATCCGTTGTTTGCAACCACCCGTGGAGACCGCGCATGACCGCCGGCACGCTTTACCTCGTCCCGAACACGCTCGGCGAAGGCGACGAATCGATGCTCGCGGCCGTCCTGCCCGCGGCCGTGCAGGCGCGCGCCGGCACGCTCGGCTATTACATCGGCGAGAACGCGAAGACGACGCGCGCGTTTCTGAAGAAGATCGGCACGACACGCCCGATCCAGGAAATCGAGATCAGCGAACTGAACGTCAATACGCCGGCCGGCGCCATCGACCGGCTCCTCGCGCCCGTGCTGGCCGGTGCGGACGCCGGCCTCGTGTCGGAAGCCGGCTGCCCGGCCGTCGCCGATCCCGGTGCATTGCTGGTGCGCCGCGCGCACGAGCGCGGCGTAAAGGTCGTGCCGCTCGTCGGGCCGAGTTCGATCCTGCTCGCGTTGATGGCATCGGGCCTGAACGGCCAGAGTTTCGCGTTCAACGGCTACCTGCCGGTCGACGCGGCCGCGCGCGCGAAACGCCTGCGCGAACTCGAGCAACTGTCACGCAAGGCGCGCCAGACGCAGATCTTCATCGAAACGCCGTACCGGAATCACGCGATGCTCGACACGCTCGTCGCGACCTGTGCGCCGTCGACGCAGATCTGCGTCGCGGCCGACCTGACCCTCGCGACCGAGACGATCGCGAGCCGTACCGTAGCGGACTGGAAAAAGGCGCCTGCGCCGAATCTGCACAAGCGCCCTGCGATCTTCCTGCTGCTGGCGAACTGAAGCCGTAGCAGGCGATCCGCCACGTGAACGGCGGGCCATCGCGGCCCGCCCGTTTCCTGTTAGCGCAGGCTGACCGACGCGCCGCCGGCCGTCAGCGCCTTCATCGCGGCGCCGCCGACGGCCGCGCCGAACTTGCGCGCGACGCGGTTCGTCAGGCTTTCCTTCACCGTATAGTCGACCAGATCAGGCGCCTTCAGCACGTCGCGCGCGACCGTGTCGGTCGTACCATAGCCGTCCGCCAGCCCGAGCTCGACGCTCTTCTCGCCCGTCCAGAACAGGCCCGAGAACATGTCGGGCGTCTCGTGCAGCCGCTTGCCGCGGCCATCCTTCACGGCCTTGATGAACTGCGCGTGCACCTGGTCGAGCAACGCCTGCGCATGCGCATCCATCTTCGGCGTTTCCGGCGAGAACGGGTCGTAGAAGCCCTTGTTTTCGCCCGACGTATGCAGGCGCCGCTCGACGCCGAGCTTGCCCATCAGGCCGGTAAAGCCGAACCCGTCCATCAGCACGCCGATCGACCCGACGATGCTCGCCTTGTCGACGAAGATCTTGTCGGCCGCCGACGCGATGTAATAGCCACCCGATGCGCACATGTCGGTCACGACGACGTACAGCGGCTTGTCCGGATACTTCGCACGCAGCCGACGGATCTCGTCGTAGACCATTCCGGCCTGCACCGGGCTGCCGCCCGGGCTGTTGATCCGCAGCACGACCCCGGCCGTGCCGTCGTCGTCGAACGCGGCGTCGAGCGCCGTGTTGATGTCGTCGGCGTTTGCGTTGACACCGGCCGCGATCTCTCCGTCGATCGTCACGAGCGCCGTATGCCGTCCGCTCGACGAGAACTTCGAATCGCTCGAGAAATCGATCAGCGCGAACGCGAACAGCACGAACACGGCGAGGAACGCGAAGCGGAAGAAGATCTTCCAGCGCCGCGCCGCGCGCTGCTCCTTGACGGCCGCGAGCGCGATCCGCTCGAGCGCCGCACGCTCCCAGTTCGGTTCACGGCCGTCGGGACGGGAGGAGGAATCCGGGGAATTCGGTTGGTCGGCCATGCAGTGTTGTCGTTAGTCGGTCGTGGCGGGAACAGCGGGACGCAGGTCGGCGTCGGGCACCCAGAATACCGCACGCCCGTCGGACGTGTCGCGCTCGTCGACCTCGACCGGCCGCAGGCGACCACCACGGCACGGGCCGCCGACGCACTTGCCGGTGTTCGGCTCGTAGATCGCGCCATGCGTCGCGCACATCAGGTAGAGGCCCGACGACTCGAAGAACTGCCCTTCGGCCCAGTCGAGCTCCATCGGCACATGCGCGCAGCGATTCAGGTACCCGTATGCCTGGCCCTCGTAACGCACGAAGAACACGACGGCCTGCTCGCCGCGCAGCGTCGCATCGACGCGCACGCCGGCGCCGCCGTCGGG